>JBDTMM010000292.1:0-3844 GCA_039934275.1 Flavitalea sp.
AACAATGTCCACCCTGTTTATCTGTGGTAATTCTTCAAGCCGATCCTGCATATCATCTGCATACTTCTTCAATTTAATAGGATCATAATTACCGCTGATATTTACATACATGATCGGCAAATCGGAAAGATTTACTTCCAGAACGGTTGGTTCTTCGGTAAGGTCCGTAGGCAAATCGGGTTTTGCCTTGTCAACCGCATCCTTTACTTTCTGCAGTGCCACGTCTATATTTACCGATGCATCGAATTCCACTATAATGGCGGAATAATCCTTTTGTGAGGTGCTTGTTGTTTTCTGGATCTTTACACCGCTGATCGATTTGAGTTGTTTCTCAATCGGCTGACTTACCAGGTTCTCGATATCCTTTGGTGAATTACCAACATAAATTGTTTGAACATAAATTGTTGGAATAACAAGATCCGGAAATTGTTCCTTTGGTAATGTGATAAACTGGTATACTCCAATCAATGATATAAATATCATCATCAGGTATATAGACGTTCGGTTCTTAATACTCCAGGTAGTGGGCCCGAATTGCTTAAACCGCTCTTTGAGGTTTTCTAATACACTCATACAAATATTTTGAAATTGACTGAACTAATAATTCTTAAATGATTTTTGTAGTCACTGCCTGACCATCGTATAAACCCTGAAATCCATCTGTGATGAGTGAATCGTTTGCCTGCAAACCCGACCTAACTTCGAGATCATTTCCATATAATTCTCCTACTTCAATCGGTCTTTTCTTTGCAACCATCTTACCATTTTCGGTTGCGGCCACCATAACAAATTTTCCCTTTTCATCGGTCTGTAAAGTGTTCATCGGTATCTTCACTGCATTCTTTGCAGCGTAGTCCTGAATTTTCACCATAGCGATTTGGTTTGGCCTGAAATCTTTTGACTGCGGAAGTTTAGCTTCTATATAAAACGATCTTGAATTTGCATCGATCGTACTTCCCTTCACACTTACTTTTGAATTTATTGTTTTATTAATATCGGGAAGCGTCACTTCAATGTTTGCGCCTACGTCTACTTTATGAAGATAATTTTCAGGAACCTGTGCAATTACCTTTAATGTATTTGTGTTAACGATTCTTATGCCGTTGGTTGCTGCCGATTGTGCAGAATAAAATTCTCCCACTTTAATGTTCACCATATCCGCAACACCCGAAAATTGTGCATACACATTAGCCTGGCCCTGTTGTTCATTAAGAAGTGCTATTTGTTTGTTGATATTGTCAACGTTACTTTTTGCCTGAATCAATTCCACCTCGGTTCCAATCTTCTGGTCCCAAAGATTTTTGCGGCGCTGGTACAAAGTTTCTGCGAGGGCAAGCTGTACTTTTACTTGGTCTATCTGTTGCTGAACTACAGCATTGTCGAGTTTAAGCAGCAATTGACCCTTCTTCACATTATCACCCTGTTTCACGTAAACTGCTTTAACCTGGCCACCCTGTCCGCGTGGGGCAACATAAGCGATGTTATTAGCATCTATTTTTCCCTGCAAATCTATAAAGTGTGTAAAGTTCGAAAGTATGATCGGAGTGATCACTACCAGTTTCGCATTGACTTTTTTACCTGAAGCCGTGTCTTCTTTAGCAATTTCATCTTCAAGAGCAACTACCTGATCATTCATTTTTGTCTGATTCTTTTTTAGTTCTTCCAGAGTTGCTTTCTTCTGTGAAAGAGAATCCTTACTGGCATTACCACAGGCAATGAAGAATAAGATAAGAGATGATGCTGCTGTTAGTTTGAAAATCGTGTTCATATTGAAATGTTTGAAAATCTTAAATAAGTATGGAGTTCTATAACTTTCCGGTTGCACGCTGATAATCTATTTTAGCAATGATGGCATCGTAAAGTGCAGCGTAATAATTATTTTGTGCAGTGCTGAGTTCAGTTTGAGCAGTAGAAATTTCGAGATTTGAACCAAGACCCTGTCCGAATTTTAAATTGGTTTGATTATATACACTCTCTGCAAGCGCCATATTCTTTTTCTGGTAGTCCATCGAAGCGATGGCCGTGCGAAGATTGATGCGCGATTCTTCCACCTCTTTATCAATTGTCAATTGAAGATTTTCGCGCATGTTCTCTGTTTGTTGCAGTTCGAGATTTGCTTTTTTGATTCTTGAATCGCGGGCAAATCCATCAAATATTGGAACTGCTATTTTTAGACCGAGATAGGTGGTTCTGAACCATGGCTGACCGGTTTTAAAAATGTCGAACTCAGTTCGCTGTGCGTTTCTTGTATAGTTGCCATTTATAGAAACGGTTGGAATATAAGTGAGTTTGTACCTGCGAACATTGAATGCATTAAGCTTTTCCTGTAATAATATTTGCTGGTATTCTTTCCTGTCGTTGTAATTATATACCTGATCAACAACGTCTTCATGAAATTGTTGTTCAGGCAATGAATCTTTTAATATCAATTCATTTTTTGCCGGCATACCCATTAACAATTTCAACCCCTGCATGGCCACCTGCAATTGATTCTCTGCCTTTAATTTTTCCGTGCGGAGATTTGTCAATAAAACATCGGTTTTATCAACGTCAAGTTTTTCGGCAAACCCATTCTTGTATATTTCTTTTGTATCGCTTAGCAATTTTTCGAACCGAAGAATGTTTGAGTTTACTGTTTCCACCTGTTGGCGGCCCGCGAGAATCTGGTAATAGATCTTAAACACATTTGCTTTTATCTGTTCCTTTGTTACTTCCACTCCGGATTCTGCATAATCTATGGTGGTCTTTCTTGCCTTCAAGCCAATGAAAACCTGTCCATCGAAAAGGAGTTGATTAAGATCGACGCCATAGTTCACATTATGTTTCAAACCGAAGCGGATAGGAACATAGGAACCCGGCTGCCCTCCGAAAAATTCGGCAGGAAGAAGGCTGGTAGGAATATTTAAATAATTTGTATACCCAACATTACCGGTCAGTTGTGGATAAGCAGCAGCAGTAACTTCGCGGTTTGTTTGCTGTTGTATTTGCACTGCAAGCAGCGCATTTTTAACCTGCACTGTATTTTTTAATGCGTATTCCACTGCTTCATTTGCGCTGAAAGCATTTGATTGAGCCGATGCCATTGCTGTTATCGTACTACATGCACCGAATAAAAGCAGCTTGTTAAACCATTCACCGAGATAAGATTTCATTTTTCTTAGCTTTTAAGTCTTTCCTGTTGATATTTTAAAATCAGTTTATATCCTTTCATTGATGCCACCCCAAAAAGAAAGTGTTCAATAATGGATCTTTGTAATTCCGCCAGATTAAATTTTGAAGCGGGGAATGCATCCTGGTTAAAGGCGATCATCATTCCTTCCAGCCTGAATTTGGCCATGATATCGATATTAATATCAGGGCGGTATAATTCTTCATCGAGGCCGCGCTGTAGGTTGGCCTTGATCAGGTGATATAGATATTTATTTTTGTGGTCAAGGAAAGTTCTGAACGATTTTGGATGAAACCTTTCGAGGTCGTGCATCATCGAAGGATTCATGTCTGAAACGATCTCCTGCACAAAATCCATTGCCTGGAAAAGTTCGTGCACAGCGTCCTTTGCAGTGTCGGCATTATTCTGGCACTTCTCCTGAGTAAAGGCGATGATGTTGGAAACAACGGCCTCGACCAGCTCGTCTTTATCGGAATGATACTGGTAGATCGTTTTTTTTGAAGCGCCAAGCTGTGTGGCGATTTCGTCCATCGTAATGGACTTTACCCCGTATTTGCAGAAGAGATCATTTGCCTTTTCTTGTATTCTTACTTTCATATCCATATTTCACCTCAGAAGCGGCAAAACTAGGGAAACTTATATTGTTACCAAAGTTTCCAGCATGTTTTTTTCGTT
>JBDTMM010000293.1:0-3831 GCA_039934275.1 Flavitalea sp.
AACATTTGGAAGGTTCATTGCCGATGGTGCCATCAATGTAACTCCAGATGAGGTTTTTATGCAGGGCACCTTCCGAACAGTTGATGAAATCTGGCGCACCGATGCACAACACAAAATGAAATTGATCGCCGAAAGCATAGCTCACGGGATGGGCGGAACCTGCGAGTTTAATATCGTGAGGGGATATCCTTCCCTGATTAATGAAGAAGAACTTACAGGAAAAGTTATGGAATATGCCACAACTTACCTTGGCGTAGAGAACATTTTGCACGGAGACCTGCTGATGGTGTCTGAGGATTTCTCCTATTATTCACAAGTTGCCGATAGCTGCTTTTATTTGATAGGGGTGGGGAATGCTGAAAAGGGCATTGGGTCTTCTTTACATACCCCAACTTTCAATATAGATGAAGACGCGCTTGCCATCAGCATGGGTCTAATGGCATATATTGCACTCAGCTACTTGAGTTCACTTTAATAACTAATTAAAAATCAGCTATTGAGAACTTAATAATTCAAAATTTTGAAGTAAAATTGCAGTTGGTTCACAAAAGCATGGCATACCTTTAGTTACATTTGACTAATTAAATAATTAACAATCAATTAAATTCAATTTTATGAAGAAGCTGGTGATCTTGGCTTGTCTTATTGCATCTTTCGGAATATACAGTTGCTCAAAAGACACAGATGCCCAAACTACCGGTCAGGATATATCTTTTGTAGAACAGGCTTCCTCCGGAAATCAGACTGCAATTGCACTAGGACAGCTTGCTTCAGATAGCAGCACCGACCAAACCATAAAAGCCTTCGGCGCGTCAATGGTTTCTGATCACAGCACTGCCCAAACAAGTCTTGCTGCTCGTGTCACCACGCTTCCATCAAGCCCGATCAATGCAGCACACCTCGCTTTGCTCGCACAATTAGATACTTTAAAAGGACGCTCCTTCGATTCGGTATATATTATCAACACCGCTGCTGACTTTAAAGCAATGCAGACCCTGTACCTGAACGAAAGCACCATTGGTTCAAATAACGGTCTTGTTAATTATGCCATTGATCACCTTTCAATTGTAAATTCCCATGCTACTTCCTCCGCTACCATAGCAGGGCAGTACAAGTAAACTATCGGCTCAAAGTTTCCCTATTTCTATTTCATTCGTACTGAATTCATTTCTGGCTCTTGCTTAATACAGCACGACAAAGAACGCGAAAGGGATGGATAGACAACCACTTTGGCAAAACCTTCTTGTATTTGAAATTTACTGCGGCTGAATTCCTCATTAATGAATAGACTCATTCCAATTTTGGACTTTACTCCCATGGCTGGAAACCTTTGCCACATTTCTCAGAAGTAACCTATTGATTATAAAAGTAATATAAAGCGGCATCCTATATGAATATATGGTGTTAATCCGTTTTATATGAAAGCAATAATTACTCTCCTCCTCTTAGTTCATATCTCAGCCCAGGCCCAGGTCATCAGCAAATTTGCATGGACTTCAACTCCGCTTACAACCGCGGTTATCGGGGCAAATGGAATTTCTGTGAGTACTTCAGCAACTGCTGATTATATAGGAGGAACGCTTCAATATGCTATTAATCCGGGTTTGCCTACCAAGAATGTCGATCTTATATTGACCGGTTCACCACAGTTTGATATTAATGACATAGATATTGACTTGTACTTCAGGAGAGAAGAAATAGTTGCTTCATTTTTTAAGAGAGGTGCTTTATTCAATTTCGAAATGCGCAACAGCAACCTGAATATTACCTTTACAACAACCCAGGGAATCACGCCTGGAAACATTACTATCACATCAGGAAACATCTTCGCAATTCCCGACGACCATACTTTTCATCACTACCGTTTTACCTATGATAACAATACAGGAATCGGTAAAGCTTATGTCGACGGAACCGTGGTTTATACGTACACTGGTTTTGCAGGCCGTCCTTTAGCGTGGACGGGTGCAGGTAATGTAATCATTGGAGAAAATATGGATGCAACCAGTAGAAACATAGCGGTGTTAAGTAATCTTACCGTTCAGCACGTATCTTCTGCATCACTTCCTGTAACGCTGATCAAATTTGCCGGAGAATCAAAAAATAATAAAAACGTACTTCAGTGGTCAACAACAAATGAAACCGGGTTTTCTCATTTCGTAGTGGAAAGATCATCAAATGGCCTTCAGTTCTCATCTTTAAAAACAGTAAATGCTTCTTCTGCATACACTTCAATCAAAGAATATCTGTTGTTGGATGAATCACCTGTAAATGGGGCAAATTATTACAGGCTGAAAATGGTAGATGCCGATAACAGCTCTGAATATTCTCCGGTAATTAAAATTGAATCTGCGAACATCTATTCTTCTTCAACTTGTTTTCCTAACCCTGCGGTGAATTTTGTAAATCTTGTTTTAGCCAGCGCACAGTCTGGGATCTACACTTATACGGTTACCACCCTCCAGGGAAGCATTGTTAAAGCAGCTTCGGTTACTATTTCATCATCGACTGCCCAGGTTAAAGTTGATCTTTCAGGTAACGTTCCTTCTGGTTTGTTGATCATCAGATTACAGAATTCAAAGAACAGTTCTTCTGAAACTTTCAGAGTTGTAAAATCATAGGCTTACCTCTTCCCGGCTTTCCAAAAGCCCATCCTCTTCATTGCTCAGTCCCCAACAAAATAAATTACCCAAATGATCGCCTCCACCAAAGGAATCGATCATTTGGGTTAGTAACTTTTCACCTCCTTAGCGCTTGCAATCCCTTATCATCCAGCTAAAATAAAAAGGTTCATTTTGGCAGACTAATTAAAACCTGCTTTTTCAGTAACTTGAAAAGCAGATGGAAGAAATAAGTTTGAAGGACAGGTTTTCAGCACTAAAAAATCTTCCGGTCTTTTTGAGGTTGGTTTGGGAAACCAGCCAATCACTCACTCTCCTGAATATTTTGTTGCGTATAATAAGATCCGCGATCCCGGTTGGCATTTTGTATGTAGGCAAACTGATCATCGATCATATTGTCCATTACAGCCAGGGCGCTGAAACCTCTCATCAAATTTTATGGGAGCTGGTAGCAATGGAATTTGGCCTCGCTATTTTATCAGATGGCCTAGGCAGGGCGACGAATCTTGTAGATAGTTTACTAGGGGATCTTTTTTCAAACCACACCTCCATCAAGATCATGAAACATGCGGCCACGCTGGATCTTGATCAATTTGAAGATTCCACTTTTTACGACAAACTGGAAAGAGCCCGGCAGCAAACCGTTGGAAGAACGGTTTTACTTTCGCAGGTGCTCAGCCAGATGCAGGATGTGATCACAATGTTGTTTCTCGCAACAGGGGTATTTGTTTTTAATCCATGGCTAATACTACTGGTATTCATTTCTGTGATCCCCGCATTTGTGGGTGAATCTTATTTCAATGACCGTACCTATTCACTCAGCCGAAGGCAAACCCCTGAACGGCGTGAACTGGACTACATCCGTTACGTTGGGGCGAGCGATGAGACAGCTAAGGAAGTAAAGATATTCGATCTGTCAGGATTTCTTATGGACAGGTTCAAACAGCTTTCCGGAAAATTTTATAATGACAATAAAAAACTCGCCACCAAAAGATCGTTATGGGGTACAGGATTTTCCTTATTGGGAACACTCGGTTATTACGGTGCATACGTTTACATCATTTCCAAGGCAATTACGGGCAATTTATCCATTGGCGATCTAACATTTCTCGCAGGCTCGTTCCGTCAGCTAAAGGGTTTGCTGGAAGGAATTCTGACAAGATTCACAGCAGTGTCGCAGGGTGCCGTCTACCTGAAAGATTTTTTCGAT
>JBDTMM010000294.1:0-3794 GCA_039934275.1 Flavitalea sp.
AGCGTAACTTTCGCTCCGATAGGCATGGCCTTACGCAGCTTAAAGTTGGAAATATCTTTTTTAGACATGGTGGCCACCGCTTTCTGCCCTGTGATCTGGCTAAGCTCGTCCACAGCAACGTCAACCAATTTTTTATCGGTTACCGCTCCGTTAACTCCCCTGTTGAGGCAAATCTTTTCAAGGCGCGGCACCTGCATAACGCTGTCATAACTGAAACGCTTCATGAGGGCAGGTACAACATCCTTTTTGTACTTTTCTGATAACCTCGGAAGATATTTTGTAGTGCTCATTGCTATTTATTTTATGGCTTCGCCAGATTTTTTTGATACCCTTACCAGCTTTCCGTTTTCCCTGGTGCGTTTTACTTTTGATCCCGTTCCGCTTTTCGCATCCCACAGCATCACGTTGGAAATATTTACAGATGCTTCTCTTTTCACCAATCCGCCCTTTGTATCCTTTGCAGAAGGTTTGGTATGTTTTGTAATGATGTTCACACCTTCAACCAGTACGCGCCCCTTTTCAGGAAAAACTTCAAGCACCGTGCGTGGTTTTTTTACGTCCTTATCGTCACCGGCTATCACCACTACGGTGTCGCCTTTCCTGATGTTGAACTTTGCTTTGAATCTGTTACTCATATAAAAATTTTGTCTTAAACCAACTTAATTATAATACCTCAGGTGCTAATGAAATGATCTTCATATATCCCTTGTCGCGAAGTTCCCTGGCTACCGGTCCGAATATGCGTGTACCGCGTGGTTCGTCGGACTGGTTAAGAAGAACTACGGCATTGTCGTCGAAACGGATATACGAACCGTCTTTCCTGCGTAATTTGTTTTTGGTACGAACGATAACCGCTTTGGTCACAGTTCCTTTTTTAATTCCGCCGGCTGGGATGGCATCCTTAACAGATACCACGATCTTGTCACCGATCTTTGCATAATCCTGTCCGCTATTACCTAATACGCGAATGCAAAGCACTTCTTTGGCACCACTGTTATCAGCTACATTTAATCTGCTTTCTTGCTGAATCATTTTATTAAGCTTTGAGCCGCCGGCAACTGCCGTCAGCAATTTTAAACATACATTTTAACCAGGACTACTTCGCCTTCTGAACCACTTCCACCAGTCTCCATCTCTTCGTCTTGCTCAGTGGTCTTGTTTCCATGATCTTCACCGTGTCGCCGATGGTACACTCGTTCTTTTCATCGTGTGCATGGAACTTCGTTGTTTTCTTAACGAACTTGCCATAGATCGGGTGCTTTACTTTTCTTTCAATAGCAACGGTAATGGTTTTATCCATCTTGTTACTGGTTACCAGCCCGGTTCTGGTCTTACGCAAATTTCTATCAAGCATTGTGTTTTATTTAGACAGGTTTACAACCTATTTATTCTTATTTCTTCTTTTGTAATTCTGTTTTCAAACGGGCAACGTCTTTGCGAAGGCCACGGATACTCATTGGATTTTCCAATGGAGATATCGCATGTGCAAACTCAAGTTTCTTCAAACGAAGTTCATCCTCCTGGATCTTTGCCTGGAGGTCCGTTGCACTCATTTCTTTCAGCCCCTTTACAAAATCAATTCTTTGTAACATCTTTCAGAATTTGTATTTATTTAAATTTCTAAGCCTCGTCCCTCATACGCCCTTCGGGATAAAGAGGGCCAAAGCCAACCTAAGCCTGGTAATCTCTGCGAACGATGAACTTTGTTCTGATCGGCAGTTTCTGCGCAGCTAAATGAAGCGCTTCCTTTGCCACTGCTTCCGTAACACCATCACATTCGAACAGGATACGACCTGGTTCAACTACTGCCGCCCAAAATTCAGGATTACCCTTACCCTTACCCATTCTCACTTCCTGAGGCTTGCGTGTAATTGGTTTATCAGGAAAAATTCTGATCCACACATTTCCTTCTCTCTTCATACTACGCGTAAGCGCCTGCCTTGCAGCTTCGATCTGCCTGTTGGTCATCCAGATAGGTTCAAGGGCCTTCAGCGCAAATGATCCAAAAGAAATTGTTGCTCCTCTTTTGGCCACCTGGCGAATTCTTCCCTTTTGCGCTTTTCTGTGTTTGCTTCTTTTAGGCTGTAACATTATTAAAAAACTTAAAAAGTTATTATTAAATACTCAACAACATTATCTCCTCGGTCCGCCGCCACGGGATGCACCCGCACCGCCGCCGCCTCTCCTGTCATTCGGCCTGTCGCCCGCTGCGCCCCTGCGGTCGTCGCGTCTTTCCGGTCTGTCATCCCTTCTTGGTCCCCTGCTATCGCCTGCTTCTGCTTTTCCACCAACCATGTTCGGGTTAAGATCTCTTTTGCCAAGTACTTCGCCCTTACATATCCATACTTTGATACCAATTTTACCGTAAACAGTAAGCGCAAAAACATTTGCGTAATCGATATCCATACGAAGGGTGTGCAATGGGGTACGGCCCGATTTGATTTCTTCGGTACGTGCTATTTCAGAACCACCGAGTCTTCCCGCAACTTTGATCTTGATTCCTTCGGCACCCATGCGGAGTGATGAAGCGATCGCCATCTTGATAGCTCTTTTATAATTAATACGGTTTTCGATTTGACGGGCAATGGTATCCCCCACGATCATCGCGTCCAGTTCCGGGCGGCGAATTTCAAGAATGTTGATCTGCACGTCCTCTTTACCGGTAAGTTTCTTAAGTTCTTCCTTTATACGGTCAACTTCTCCACCACCTTTACCAATGATGATACCCGGCTTCGAAGTATGAATGGTAACGATCAGCTTATTCAACGTGCGCTCGATGACGATCTTTGAAATACCACCCTTGTTGATACGGGCATTCAGGTACGTTCTGATCTTATTGTCTTCAATAAGCTTTGTTGAATAATCTCTTTTATTACCATACCAGTTCGACTCCCATCCGCGGATGATCCCTAACCTGGCACCAATTGGATTTGTTTTCTGACCCATATTATGGTTTAAATATTTTGTTTCGATTATGGTTTAACGTCAACGGCCAAAGTCACATGATTACTGCGCTTGCGGAGGCGGTATGCCCTACCCTGAGGCGCAGGAAGCATTCTTTTCAGCGTCCTTGCATTGTCAACGAATATTGTTTTCACTACTAATCCTGCATCGGCTGCACTTGTTCCTTCATTCTTTTGTTCCCAGTTGTTGATAGCGCTCTTCAATAATTTATAAAGCGGCATTGCGGAATGCTGAGGATGATGCTCCAGCAAAGCAAGTGCCTTCTCTACTTCCATACTGCGGATCACATCTGCCAGCAAACGCATTCTGCGGGGCGATGTAGGATAATTTCTGAGTTTTGCTACTGCTTCCATTTGTATTAGTTATGCTACTTTCTTACTTGAGTGTCCTTTAAAATTCCTCGTTGGTGCAAATTCACCCAGCTTGTGGCCCACCATAAATTCCGTTACATAAACCGGTATAAACTTGTTGCCATTGTGAACGGCAAAAGTGTGCCCTACGAAATCCGGTGTTATTGTTGAGCGGCGACTCCAGGTCTTTATCACCCCTTTCTTGGCTTTCCCTTCATTCACACTTAACACTTTAGTCTCCAGTTTGGAAGCTACGTAAGGACCTTTTTTAATTGAACGAGCCATATCTCTTGTTGTTTTCTTTTTATTAAGAAGGCTTATTTAGCCAGTTTCTTCCCTTTTTTAGTTTGGATGATCAGTTTGTCGCTGCCCTTTCCACGCTGACGGGTTTTTAATCCCTTCGCGTATTTGCCGGTCCTGGAACGAGGATGGCCACCAGACGCTCTACCTTCACCACCACCCATCGGGTGATCCACGGGG
>JBDTMM010000295.1:0-3765 GCA_039934275.1 Flavitalea sp.
TAAATCTTCCTGTTTTTTACTTTAGGTTGATAACGGATGGGCGGCTTAATTTTGGACAAACGCAATTCATGAAAGAAAAAAGGGCATTGAAAAGGTTGTTTCAATATTTTCTGCAGGGATTGATCATTCTTGCGCCCATCATCATTACGATGTATGCGGTAACAGCCCTGTTTAATTTTATTGATAATATTCTTCCCGATCTTATTGGAAGGGTCTTCCCGAATTTATTGGGAGTGGATCAGTTTGGCATTCCTAAAAAAATTCCAGGTATTGGTTTTATTATAGTGGTGGTAACTGTTTGTTTTGTTGGATATGTTTCTTCATCATTTATAGTTGGAAGGCTCGTAGATCTTTTTGATAGGATATTGGAGCGTACGCCGGGGATTAAAATCATTTATACTACTCTGAAAGATTTTTTTGAGGCATTTGCGGGTAATAAAAGAAAGTTTGACAAACCGGTTCTGGTGAGCGTGCAGGACATTAGTGTTTGGCAAATGGGATTTATTACCCAGCAGGATGTAAGTCAATTTGGACTTGAAGGATATGTGGCGGTTTACGTTCCAAAAAGTTATGCATTTGCGGGTCAATTGTATTTTGTAAAAACCGACAGGGTTAAGCCGCTCACCGATATTAGTGCGTCGGATGCAATGAAGTTTGCTATTTCCGGAGGTGTGACGGCAATTGATGATGATACCATTGTTAAGCGAGAAGTAGGTTGATGAATAGGAAAATAGGCATCAACAGTGTTTTTATGAAAGTGTAAAAAATAAATCGTGAGCAGGAAGAAGTGGGTATTGATGATGGTTTGTCTATTGATTTCTATAAGAAGTTTTTGCTGGGGGTTTTATGTTCATCAGCTGATAAATTATTATGCAGTATTCCTCCTGCCTCCGCAAATGATGGGATTTTATAAGCCTCACATCAATTTCATCAGTGAACATGCAGTGGATCCGGATAAAAGAAGATATGCGGTGCCGGAAGAAGCCCCGAGGCATTATATAGATATGGACCGATACGGGCCGCCGCCATATATGTCCCTTAAAAGGAAGTGGAAAGAGGCAATATCGGTGCTTACCGAAGACACGCTGAAGCAGCATGGTATTGTGCCGTGGTGGACAGAAATAATGTTAACCAGATTGACCAGGGCATTCAGAGATCAGGACCAGGCAAAAATCTTAAAGTTATCGGCAGAGCTTGGTCATTATATCGGCGATGCCCACGTTCCCCTTCATGCAAGCAGTAACCATAATGGACAGTTAACCAATCAAAAAGGGATCCATGGTTTTTGGGAATCGAGGGTACCGGAGCTGCTGGCGGAAAAGGACTGGGATTTCTTTATAGGGAGGGCTATATATATCAAAAGGCCACTTGATTTTATTTGGAACAGAGTGCTTGAAAGCGCCGTGGAAGCGGATTCGGTGCTGAAATTTGAAAAAAAATTAAGCGACAGTTTTCCATCCGACAGGAAGTATGCCTACGAAGACAGAAAGGGGGTGATCATAAAACAGTATTCCAGGGAATATTCTACCGCATATAATACGATGCTGAATAATATGGCAGAACGGAGATTCAGGCAGGCAGTGTATTGTGTATCCTCTTTCTGGTACACCGCCTGGGTAAATGCCGGCCAGCCCGACCTCAGGAAATTGTTAAACAAATCATTTTCACCTGAAGAGGAAAAGGACTTTGAACAACTGAATGCGGACTGGAAAAAAGGATCAATTAAAGGGAGAGATTGTGATTAAATGAACCAGGAAAGAGGCTCAACCTGCGATTCATTATCTTTGTGTGCCCAAATCAAATAAATACGATGACATGGTTACGCAGGTGATCCACAATTTTAACGCAGGCCCAAGTATATTACCACGCGAGGTTTTCGAAGAAGCATCCCGTGCAGTGCTGAATTTTAATAACACAGGTCTTTCGATTCTCGAAATTGGTCACAGGACCAAGATTTTCCAGGCAGTGATAGACGAAGCGGTAACGCTTGTTAAGGAACTGATGCAACTGGACAGTGATCACGAGGTATTATTTCTTCATGGTGGTGCTTCGACACAATTTTTCCAGGTTCCCATGAACCTACTGAATGATAATGACATCGCAGCGTACACAGACACGGGTGTGTGGGCGTTAAAAGCTATTAAAGAAGCAAAAGCTTTTGGACACGTGGAAGTAGTGAGCAGTGGAAAAAACAGCAACTATTTATCAATTCCTAAGGATTTCATAGTTCCCAAAACCGCGAGTTACCTGCACATCACTACGAATAACACCATTCACGGAACACAATGGCAGGATCTTTCACCAGTTTATAATGCCGGCGTACCGATTGTTGCCGACATGAGCAGTGATGTATTGAGCCGTCCACTTGATTTCAACAAGTATGATCTCATTTATGCAGGCGCTCAGAAAAATGTGGGTGCAGCCGGAGTAACGATGGTGATCGTAAATAAAACCATCCTCGGCAAAACCCAAAGGAATATTCCAACAATGCTGGATTATCGAATTCATGTGCAAAACGGTTCAATGCTAAATACTCCCCCGGTGTTTGCGATATATCTATGTATGCTCACGCTAAGGTGGCTGAAAGGAATGGGTGGTGTGGAAGCAATAGAAAAACTGAATAACCTTAAAGCTGCTCTTCTTTATAAAACCATTGACAGTTTGCCGATATTCCGTGGAACGGTGGAAAAGGAAGACAGGAGTAAAATGAATGTATGCTTTGTAACAGATCCGGAAAATGAAAAAGAATTCACCGAATTGTGTGCGCGGGAAGGAATGATTGGTGTAAAGGGTCACAGAAGTTCAGGGGGGTTCCGGATATCTTTATATAATGCTTTGCCAATTGAAAGCGTAGAGGCCATTACAGACCTTATGAAAGATTTTGCACAAAGAAAATCATGAAGCTAGCATCCCCCGGCGATTATTATCATCTCTAACTGATAACAAAAATATTAGATGGCAATTGTTTTTCCTTTCAAAGCACTGAGGCCGCAGCCCCAGTTTGCACCTAAGGTGGCGTCTCCACCATATGACGTATTAAACAGCAAAGAGGCCAGGATCGCTGCGAGGGGAAATCCTGAAACCTTTCTTCACATTACAAAATCCGAGATTGACCTGCCGGAAAATACGGACCCTCACTCACAGGACGTTTATGATAAGGCAAAACAAAATCTGAATGCCTTTATCCAAAGAGGCCTTTTGTTCAGGGAAGAAAAACCTTGCTTTTATATCTACCAGCTAACGATGAAGGGAAGGATGCAAACGGGTTTGGTTGGAGTAAGTTCAATTGATGATTATGAAAAAAACATCATCAAAAAGCATGAATTCACACGGCCGGAGAAAGAGCAGGACAGGATAAATCACATCAAAACAACAAAGGCTCAAACAGGAAATGTTTTTCTTGCATACCGCAACGTGGAAGAAATAGATACCATTATCAACAAATGGAAATCACAACACGATCCGGTTTATGATTTTATTGCCGATGATGGAATCAGTCATGCGATTTGGGTCATTAATTCCGACCAGGTAAATAGTTCCATTAGCGAGTTGTTTAAACAAAAAGTGCCCGCCACGTACCTTGCAGATGGGCATCATCGTGCGGCATCTGCAGCTAAGGTGCGGATGCAGGTGGAGGAACCCAATTTTCTTACCACACTCTTCCCCGCAAATGAATTAAAGATTCTTGACTACAACCGAGTGATAAAAGATATAAACGGACTTGGGTCGCACGAATTTTTGCAGAAGATTCAAGAAAATTTTGAG
>JBDTMM010000296.1:0-3752 GCA_039934275.1 Flavitalea sp.
GACACCACGCACTATAGCCGCGAATTTGTGGAAACGATATTTAACCGTCACCATTTTGCAGCAATCGTTAGTATTTTTATTTCTTTTTTGTTTTTAATATTGGTTGGGTTTTGGCTCGACAGTCCCTACTTCCAGCTACCAGCCGCAGCAGGGCTTACTATATTTTTCGCGATACTGATTGCACTATCGGGTGCATTCTCCTACTTCTTACAAAACTGGAGCCTTCCTTTTTTAGTAATACTCGTTATCATACTGAATATTTTATACCGTTACGATATTATCGATCCGGGAAATAAGGCATACGGATTGAATTATAAAAACGAAAGGCCTCAGTACAACCGTGATGCATTGCTTGCACTGTCGAGTAAGGCAAATATTGACAGGGATAAAATTAACATGATCGCCATTCTAGAAAAATGGAAAAAGAAACAGAAAGAACAAAAGCCTTATTTATACCTGATAAGCACAAGTGGAGGGGGAAACAGAAGTGCAAATTTTACCATGAACGTGCTGCAGCGCATGGATAGTTTGTGCGGTGGCGAACTGATGGACAAAACTTTTCTGATTACCGGTGCTTCCGGAGGAATGCTTGGTGCAAGCTATTACCGCGAATTAGTAAACCACAAAAAAAACGGCATAAACCCTAACGACAGAAAATATGTGGATGACATTTCGCAGGATCTGCTGAATGCGATCTTTACCTCTTTTGTTGCGCGTGATATTGCTGCTCCGGCACAAAAATTCACAGTGGGGAATTATGATTACATAAAAGACAGGGGTTTTGCATTCGAGCAAAAACTGGATCACAATACGCGAGGGTTTTTGAACCGGCAGCTTAAGGATATTGCCGATGATGAAAAAAATGCAAGGATACCACTGATGTTTTATAATTCCGTAGTTACCCGCGACGGAAGAAAAATGATCATCAGCACACAGCCTGTAAGTTTTTTGATGAAGCCAGTGCAGGATACGGCAGGTATGTCGGCAATGGACCCGGACGCCATAGACTTCCAGGCATTGTTTGCAAAGCAGGACCCAAAGAATCTGCGCTTACTCACGGCCCTTAGAATGAATGCTACGTTTCCCTATGTGTTGCCAAATGTATGGCTGCCTTGTGATCCCGTAATTGACGTAATGGATGCGGGCCTCCGCGATAATTACGGGCCCGAAACAGAAGTGCGCTTTGTACAGGTTTTTAAGGACTGGATAAAAGAAAATACATCTGGAGTTGTGCTGATACAGATAAGGGATAGAATTACCGGCGGTTGGGATCACCCTTACGAATCAACCGATATCACTGAACTGTTTACAAAGCCGTTGTTGCTGTTGCAATTTAACTGGTACAAGATGCAGGATTATAATCAGAACGACCTGTTGAGTTTAACTCAGGAATCGCTCGGTAAACAATTTCACAGGATAAACTTTCAATACGTTCCTAAAAAAGAAGAGGCCGGTGCCGCATTAAGTTTTCATCTTACCAAAAGAGAAAAGCAAAACATTTATGAGGCTATGGGTAATGAAAACAATACCGGTTGCTTTAATGAATTTCTGCGATTAATGGATGTGCCTAAGTTGGATCAATCTAAGGCTGCAATAGCCGGAAAGCGTTAGGGATCATTTTAAATATCAATTTTTCTTCACCTGGCTGCGGCTCTCCATCGATGTGAATTGGCGCCATGCTTTTATTAATAATAGTAATCTCCTCTGATTGAAAATATAAAATGTTTTTATTGTCGCGATAATTATGCATTTGCTGCAATTTATTATTTCCCGCAATTTGATTGATCAATGAAAATGGCAATAGCAGCTTATGCATTTTTTTTACGACCACCACATCGAACAGCCCATCGTTTAAGCTCGCCCTCGGAGCGATGGTTACATGGTTGCCAAACTGATTGCTGTTGGCCACGCAAATAAAAAATGCATTGGTATCGAAGGTTTTATTGTGAGTTGAAATAGAGAAATTAAATGCCTTTGATTTAAAATAATTGGAGGCCGATAGTTTTAGGTAGGTCTGCAATCCTCTTTTTTCTTTGGTAGCAAATTCGTGTGCGATCTGAGCGTCGGAGCCTATTCCGCACATCATGCAGCTGAATTTATTATTGATGCTGAAGCCATCGATGTACGCCGACTTTCCTTTAAAAATAACGTCGAGCGCTTTTTTTGTGGACACTGCAATGCCAGCGGCAAGCGCGAGTCCATTACCGGAGCCCATTGGAATAATTCCAATTGCAACTGGAATATCTAAAAGATAAGAGGCAACTGTACTTACCGAGCCATCACCGCCGCATATAATTACATCTGTAATGTGGTCTTCCTTTATTTTATGTTGTAAAAAGGAGTAGTCCCCATCTGCTCGGGTATCCATTATTTCATAATCAAAACCGGCATTGCTGGTGGCGTCGATAATATTTTGCTTTAGCGGCTTCTTTTTTTTGGTGCCTGAGATGGGGTTTATTAAATAAAAAAGCTTTCTTTTCATCTACAGGGATTTTATTGTAATAAAATTGATTGTAATGAAAAAAATACGCCCTGTTTTTATTTTCTGCCGCACACCAATCATGGCCTTTTTTTATGACTATAAAAAATCGAAGATTCTAATGTTATGCATCGCAAAGATGAGGAGAAGGCGTCAGTATATCGGAATCGTGTTGAACACTTCAATGCGGCGACAGGCAACTGGGTAATTTTCGCGAATAATGTCAAGAACTGCAAACTTCCTGGTAACGGGTTCATGAAAGAAGCATCTATTTCATTGCCAGTACTTCCTTCATGAACTTTTCTATTTCACTGGTAACGCCTTCCACATCACGGGATTTGATGTAGGAGCCTATTACGTGGTTCCCCGCCAAGGGCATAGCTACTGCGCGCTTTTTATTTGCAGGCGTACCGAGTTCGGTGAACATTTCCTGCATGGCCTTTACTTTAACAACGCTATCCTGGTGAATAGGATCCATATAATAGTAAAGCAACAACACAGGTTGTGTAACTTTTTTAAACAGATCGGGTTTCATAGTCGTCTCGATCATTTCTTCCAGTTGCACCGCAGCTTCAATGCGGTAACCATAATTCCAGTATTGTTTATAAATGGGTCGTGTATCGGCCGAGTACATGTAGTGCGAGCCTGTCACCATCCGGGCGATCTGCAGGCCCCATGGATTATTCAATATCCTTGCGCTGTTCTCAAAAATGGCAATGTTGGGCGACATCAGTATCACGGCATATACGTCGGGATAGGCGGCGGCAAGCATCAGTGCGAGCGTTCCTCCGGTTGATGTTCCCATTATTATGACCTTGTTGCCAAGTGTTTTTGCAATGGCGTATGCCTCTTTTGCTGATTCCCATAGCTCATCTGCGGTGAGCACCACCAATTGTTCTGTGGTATCGATCCCATGTTCCGCAAGTCTTGACAGGAAAAGATTGCTGCGAAAATCTTTAGCTACGGTTTTATGAACCGGATCGGCTTCGCCTTGTGATGCGGAGAACCCGTGCAGGTAAACAATAGCATACTCGGTTTTTGTTTTTGCAGATTCATTGGCCCAAATAATCCTTGCCTGGTTATCGGGACGCAGCTTGTGTGCTGACTCTTTTGCGGCTATAAAAGTTTCAAGATCCGGCGCCTCTACAGGCACTGTTGGCAGGGTTTTATCATACCTGGGAGCTACAGGTTGCGGACCCGAAAAATAGATTATCATGAGTGCGAGGGGAAGAATGATCCACCATTTAAACTTTGACATGGAATGAATTATTCT
>JBDTMM010000297.1:0-3734 GCA_039934275.1 Flavitalea sp.
AGTGCCGGATTCGTTGCAGTATTATTTGCGTGAAACCTAAACCGGGAGTACGCTAACTATTTCCTAAACAACAAAAACAAAAAAGAAGGCAACACCACCAACAGCAAAGGCAACGCCACCACAAACCCTCCAATCACCGCTATCGCGAGGGGCTGGTGCAATTGCGCACCCGACCCAATGCCCAGAGCCAGCGGCATCAGCGCAATAATGGCCCCAAGCGCCGTCATTAACTTGGGTCGTAACCTCGCCGAAATGGCAAAGGCAACGGCACTCTCGGGAGTTCCATCCACTAAACTATTTCTAAACTGTAAAAAAGTAAAAATCGCATTCTCGGCAATGATCCCCACGATCATGATCAACCCCGTATAGCTCCCTACATTTAATGGGGTGCCGGTCACATACAAACCCGTCAGGCACCCTGCTATACCCAGCACCGCCAGTAGCAATATCAGCACCGCTACCCTTACGGCTTTAAACAAAAACAATATTACCCCAAACACCAGCATGCTGGAAGCAATCAATATCAGCAACAATTCATGAAACGATTGTTGCTGTTGCGAATAGGCCCCGCCGTAAGTAACATAGTATCCCTGCGGCAAATGAATATTTTTTTCAATACGCTGTTGAATATTTTTTATCACTGTGCCAAGGTCACTGTTCTCCATTCTCGCGGTCACCACACCCATCGACTGACCGTTTTCCCTGTTAATCTCCGCATCACCCGGGTTCACTTTAATACTCGCCAGCGACGCTACCGGATTTAATTTTCCATTCGGAAGAAACACCTCCATCTGGTTCAGTGCCGAAACATTTGTATTCACATTGTCGTGATACACCATCCTCACCACCGACTGTTGTTCCTTTTCAAAAATACTTCCCACTATATTCCCCTGCATCAGGTTCTGCAACTGTAACTGGAAATCTGCAGGCGTAATTCCAAACTGTGCCAGCCTGTTCTCATCGGGCACAATGCTCACCGATGGTCCCGCTATAACGATACCATCAAACACATCAGCGGTGCCCGGCACTTTTTCTATTTCAGCAGCAACCTGTTTTGATAACAACGTCAGTTGCGCCTTATCATTTCCGAATATTTTTACTTCAATTGGCTGCACGGACGACATCAAATCTCCCAGCATATCACCGATCACCTGCCCGAAATCCACGCGCAGTGCAGGCTGTGTGCTTTCTACCTGCTGGCGTATTTCTTCAATAACTTCTTCAGTCGTTTTATTTCTTTTTGATTTAAGCTGTATCAGGTAATCGCCGGTATTGGGTTCAGTAATAAAAAAACCCATCTGCGTTCCGGTTCTCCGCGAATACGTGGCCACCTCGGGAACTTTCTGCAATTGTTTTTCTACCTGTCTCAACATCCTGTCTGTCTCTTCGAGTGAAGTGCCCGGAGGCGATGCATAATCCAGCACAATACTTCCTTCTTCCATATCAGGTAGAAAACCCGTTTGTATTTTTGGGATCAGCACTATTATCAAACCTATTAACAACAACACGATTGCGATACTAAAAGCCGGCCGGTTGATAAAAAAATGTATCCATTTATGATCCCTTGCAATATTGATTTTGTGTGGGACTTTATTTATATTCTTTTTGCGCGTCAATAATAAATAAATTACGGGCAAACAGATCCACGTCACAAAAAACGAACACACGAGCGTAATGATCATGGTATCCGTCATCACCTTAAAGTAGGCTCCTGCCACGCCACTCATCAATACAAAAGGAATAAAGATCACGATGGTACTCGCCGACGACCCCACCATTGCGGGAAACAAATACCGTATCGCCTTTTGTACAAGAGTGTTCGTTTCTGCTTCAGGATTTTCTTCATGCGTTCTGTGTATCTGTTCCACCACAACAATCGCATCATCGATAATTAATCCGAGGGCCGCGGCGATTGCGCCCAGCGTCATAATATTCAGTGAATACCCATACACGTAAATCACGATCGCCGTTAGCGCCAGGGTAACTGGTATGGTAAGAAGAATTGTCGCGCTTGCTTTTACCGAACGCAAAAAAATAATGGCCACAACAATCGCCAGCACTAAACCGATCCACAAACTATCCGCCACACTTTTTACCGCCCGGTTTACAAAATTGGCCTGCACATAATAGGGGTCGAATGCCACGGAGTGTGGCAATATCTTTTTTAAGTCGGCCACTTTCTTTTCCATCGCTGAAGACAGGTCAATCAGATTTGCGTTGGGTTGTTTGATCACCGCAATCAGCACCGCATCTTTTCCATTCGCATTGATGCGCGTATATTCTGTGGCTTCTTTTATTTGCACATCTGCAACATCACCGACCCTGATCAGCCTTTTACCATCGTTTCTAACGATTACTTTTTTAAGCTCGTCCAGGGTTCCCACCGTGGCATCTGTTACGGTTAAATACAACAATTTATAATCCGATATAAATCCATTGGACCGGATAAAATTGGTATTCGACAGGGCAATGCTCACCGAGTCGGGGGTGAGTGAAACTGCGCTTAATTTTCGCGGGTCGAGTTCTATCCAGTATTCTTTTGTTTTACCACCGATCACGCGTATTTCTGAAACACCCGCCACCTGCGACAAGAATGGTTTAATGGTATAGTTCGCCAGCATCTTCAGTTCAATAGGGGACTGCTGGTTGCTCTGCAACGTGTAACCCATCACCGGTAAAATGGATGGGTTCATTTTTTCTATCGTCAGTTGCACGTCGGGTGGAAGCGTATTCCTGATTTCGCTGATGCGCGATTCCAGTTGTTGCTGTGCAAGATCGATATTCGATTTCCAGTTCATAAAAACCGAGATCTCGCTGGTGCCCCTGCTGGTGGTGCTGCGGATCATTTCCAGATCGGGAACGCGCCTGATGGCATTTTCGAGTGGCTTGGTAACGGTCACCATCATTCGATCGACTGGCTGCAACCCAGCATCTGCAATGATCTTTATTTTCGGAAAAGTAATTTCAGGAAATAGGGAGCTTTGTAATTTTGAATACGCAAAAATTCCGCCTGCAATAATAAACAGCAGCAATACGCTTAATGGATTTTTATACCTGACATGAAAATTTTTCACTCGGCTGCTGATTTGGGAATAATAGAAACCTTTGCGCTGTCTTCAAGGCCATAATTACCGGAGATAATAATTTTATCGGTTAATGAGAAAACGGGTTCTATGATTTCGGTTTCTTTTTCCAGGCCGGTTCCCTTTTTAACCGGAACCTTTATGGCAATGGAATCGTTTATTACTTTCATTACCCAGAATTCTGTTTGTTCCTCATTCGTTACGATGGCTGCATCCGGTAGCATCACTGCATCGCGATGTATGCCTTTTGATATGCGCACTTTTGCAACAAGGTTTTCGGGAATGGGTTTATCCCATTTTATTTTAATCACCATTCGTTGTGTTTGTGATACTGCATCCACTGTAGGCATTGTGGCGGTGATGATCCCCGGAATAGTTGAATTATCAGGAAGCACCAGCATCACCGGAGTGGGTATAGAAACAAAGGATCTTAATTCATAAGGAAGGTCGAGCAGGAACACAAAACTTTCACTGCCGTTAATAACGGCAAGTTGTTCACCGTCCTGCACATAGTCACCGGGCTGGTGATTCACTTCAGCGAGATATCCCTTTTGCGATGCATGAATATAATTGGTGCCGGAGAAACGGAAACTGGAATCCAGTTGATTTACCGCATTGCCAATGCTTTGCGCGACGGCGGGAGAGCGTCGA
>JBDTMM010000298.1:0-3730 GCA_039934275.1 Flavitalea sp.
ATTATACAGGGCCTACGAATTGTTCGGGTCGCACAAACACGAAGTGCTAGACCGGAAGGGTTATTATTTTGCTGTGTGGGCTCCAAATGCTACTTACATTTCTGTAATCGGAAATTTCAATAACTGGGATGCTGCTACGCACCCTTTATTTGTACGGCAAGACAGTTCGGGCATTTGGGAGGGATTTATTCCGGATATAAAAAAAGGCGAAGTTTATAAATATCATATCAAGGGTTTTGACAACTGCGAAACAGAAAAGGGTGACCCCTATGGAAATTATTGGGAGGTGCGCCCTGCTACTGCAACGATTACATGGGATCTTGAAAATAAATGGCACGACAAGGATTGGATGAAGTTGCGCAAAAGGCATAATTCATTAAAAGCGCCCTGGAGCGTGTATGAAGTGCATTTAGCCAGCTGGATGCGACCGGATGCATTTGATGAAGAACGATATAATACCTACGAATTTTTTGCCGACAGGCTGGTGAGTTATGTAAAAGAAATGAAGTTCACGCATGTGGAACTGATGCCGATTACAGAACATCCGTTCGATGGAAGCTGGGGCTACCAGGGCACGGGATATTTTGCCGCTACTTCCAGGTACGGAACACCGCAGCAGTTTATGAAACTAATAGAAGCTTTTCATAAAGAAGAAATAGGGGTTATACTCGACTGGGTACCATCCCATTTTCCATATGATGCCCACGGGTTATTTATGTTCGACGGTACTCACACCTATGAGTATGCGGACATGCGCAAAGGATTTCATCCCGACTGGAACAGTTATATTTTTAATTATAAAAGAGGAGAGGTAAAATCTTTTTTAATCTCCGGCGCAAGGTTTTGGTTCGATCAGTTTCATATTGATGGAATGCGAGTGGATGCGGTAAGCTCGATGCTGAAATTAAATTACTCTCGCGATGAAGGAGAATGGGAACCGAATGAATTTGGCGGTGATGGAAATATAGAAGCAATTGCATTTATAAAAGATCTAAATGAAACCATATTCAGGGATTTTCCGGATGTGCAAATGATCGCAGAAGAAGCGACAGATTGGCCCGGAGTTAGTAAACCTACCTTTGAGGGGGGGCTTGGTTTTGGGATGAAGTGGATGATGGGATGGATGCACGATACCCTTGATTTTTTTAAGACCGATCCATTTCTCCGTCAGCAACTGCAGAATAAGTTTACGTTTAGCATGATGTATTATTATGACGAGAATTTCATGCTACCATTGAGCCATGACGAGATAGTACATGGTAAAAGCCCGATGCTGTTTAAAATGCCTGGTGATGAATGGCAAAAGTTTGCAAACCTGCGCTGCATGTATTCCTATATGTTCACGCACCCGGGCGGAAAATTATTATTCATGGGAAATGAATTCGGTTCAACCACCGAATGGAACTATAAATCAGAACTACCCTGGCACTTATTGCAATTCGAGCCGCATAAGAAATTAAAAGATTGTGTTCGCGATCTCAATAGATTGCTGCGTGATGAGCCCGCACTATATGAAAGACAATTTTCGCAGGAAGGATTTGAATGGATAGATCTTAACCATCGTGCAGAGTCTGTAGTGGTGTATAAAAGAAAAGGGAAAGATCCGGATGATGACCTGTTGATCATCCTCAATTTTACCCCTGTGGTGCGGCTCAACTGGAAAGTGTGCGCTAACGGAAAAAGGCACTGGAAAGAAATCTTCAACAGCGACGATAAAAAATACTGGGGAACAGGCGATACCTATAATCCCTCGATAGAATGTTCCCTTGTGGATAAAAAAGACAACAAGTGCGAAATAAACCTGAACCTTCCTCCGTTGGGTGCTATAGTGCTGAAGTAGTGCTTAAGCACTATTTCTGTGGCACAAATCCAATCTTCAAATCATTCTATGTTCAGAAAACTGGTTTTACCCGTACTGTTGGTGCTATACATTCAAGCAAATGCCCAAACCGAAAGCACCTTTAATACAGCTAAAAAGGCATACCAGGACGATAACTACGCAGAATCCCTTAAGCTATTCGATAAGGCTTCGAAAGAAGAACCACAAAATGCACAGGTTCCCTATTTCATTGGGCGGGTGTACCTGGAGATTAGCAATTACAAACAATCGGCCGTGTTTCTTGAAAAAGCTATTGCGATGGATTCATCCCGCGCGAACTGGATATACGAATGTGCGCTGGTATATTATGCCATCCCCGACTATAAAAGATCTCTGCAGTTTATGGAACTCGCTGGCGTGAAGGGGTACAAGAAAACCAATGACTACCTCGAAAATCTAGGTAATGCCTATATTAATGTAAATCAATTTCAAAAAGGAATTGATTTATTGAATGAAGTATTAAAAAAGAAACCTGCCGACCCGGAATTGTTGTACCAGGTGGGGCAGGCATATTTTAAGGCCACAAAATACCAGGAAGCCATTGTCCGCTACGACCAGGTACTTACGCTCGATAAAACAAATGCGGAAGCTTTGTACATGATCGGGCTGTGTTATCAGAAAAAGGGCGAAACCCAAAAGGGCCAGCAACTCTGCGACAAAGCAATAGAAATGGATCCATCGCTTCGGTCTAAAAGAGAAAAGAAAGGTGGCGATCTTTAATAACTTCTCGATTTCTTATTCTTACCAAAAGAAAAATTACGCGATACATTAAATCCGAAATATATATCACCGTGACCCCAGCTGCCGGTTGATTTTGCGATGTATTGTGGTTCCGTCATTCCCTGCGAATTAGTAAACACCAATTGAAATACGTGACCACCGGTTTCTATATCTAGCCCGCACGATATAGAATTTTTTACAGGGATCGATTTCACCTGGTTAGGAAGTAAATAATTATACTCTGCCGTAATGCCCATTCGTTTGGTAAATTTCCATCGGCCACCGATAGACGCTGCATACACGTCATTTTTATCTCTTGCCGTTGCCACCATATTAAAGTGGATCCATGTAGGTGACAATTGCAGGGAAAATGTTTCTGAAAATTTCCTTGCGACCAGTGCCTGTACCACATAAGAAGTTCTGTAACGCGCATTTAAATAAGGCTTATCGGAAAACTTCAGCGTATAATTGGTGATGCTGCCCAGTGCACTGATGCTGACTGGAATGGTTCCGGATTCGGTCTGGCTGAGGATACGGTATTTCAGGTATCCGTCAAATGTTTTATCTAGCGAACTTCTTCCTATACCTATTCCAACCCTGTTGCTGATTCCATAATCCAAACCTAAACGTAGTGTTGCATTGTCGAGCCCGAAAAAATTATAGGAACCGTCATTTATTTTTCCAAAGCGATGCATGATGATTAAATTCAAATCACCTTTTGAAGGTGATTCTATTGTTTGCATGTTCACGATGTGTGATGCCTTGAAGGTAGATGAGGTGGGTTGGTTTACCGAAGTTTTCAGAGAATCGTTCAACATTTTTAAAAGCGAACTATCCTGTGCCGATAAGTGGTTTACGAGTACAAAAAAAATAATTACAATAAATTTGAAGCGCATGTTTATTTTTTAGGATCGCAATTAATATTTATTTCTACTGATGTTTGTTTAGCAATCTTTTCTCTTACCAGGAAGGGGATCGAAATATTATAGTCTTCAGGGTTAAGTTTGAAGGAAGTTGATCCAAGGATATTTCCTTCCTTCACCGTT
Source organism: Flavitalea sp. (assembly GCA_039934275.1). Classification (GTDB taxonomy): domain Bacteria; phylum Bacteroidota; class Bacteroidia; order Chitinophagales; family Chitinophagaceae; genus Flavitalea. The sequence continues at coordinate 3,646 of JBDTMM010000298.1, forward strand.
AGCTTTGCCGGTACATTGATTTCTCTGGTCACACCATGAAAGGATAATTTCCCCTTTACAGTAATGGGGTAAACTGCTTCTCTGT
>JBDTMM010000299.1:0-3715 GCA_039934275.1 Flavitalea sp.
ATCGCCTCCCTCATCAACGCGGGTTCAAATAATTTTCTATTTATAGTGGATGACATGATTAATAAATTAATTGAGATTGAAGAATTCTGCTATAGGCCCGAGTGTGAGTGCAGGAAAAAAAGCAAGTGCGGCAAGGATCATGATCACGGCGTAGGTCATTATACCAAACGTTACCGTGTCCGTTTGCAAAGTGCCCGCTGATTCGGGCGTGTATTTCTTTTTTGCCAGCAATCCCGCTATCGCAACGGGCCCGATGATTGGAATAAATCTTCCTAAGATCATTACTATACCAGTGGTAAGGTTCCAGAAAATATTGTTATCACCCAGTCCTTCAAAACCAGAGCCGTTATTTGCTGAAGCAGAAGTGTATTCGTATAACATTTCTGAGAACCCATGATTACCAGGATTGTTTAACCAGGCTGAAGGCTTTACGGACCAGGCAGTTCCGGGGTGATGCGCATTCATATAAGAAGAAATGGCCGCGCCGGTAAGAATTAAAAATGGATGAAGCAAAGCGATGATGGCGGCAATTTTCATCTCCTTCGCTTCCACCTTTCGCCCAAGAAATTCGGGCGTTCTGCCAACCATCAATCCCGAAATAAATACCGCAATAATCAGGAAAATGAAATAATTGAGGAGACCAACACCTTTGCCACCGTAAAAACAATTGGTCATCATTCCAAGCAATTGCATGGCGCCCGACATAGGCATTGCACTGTCGTGCATAGAATTTACTGATCCTGTAGATATTATTGTGGTCATCACTTGCCAATACGCAGAAGCCTGAACACCAATTCTCACCTCCTTTCCTTCCATGGCGGCGTGATCGGCTATTTGCATATGGGTAATAGCGGGGTTTCCATTCATTTCAGAGATCATGTTGGGAACCATGAAACTGAGCATCCCAACTGTCATCACTCCGAAAATGACATAGCCGATCTTTCTTCTATTGATAAAAAATCCGAATGCAAAAATCAGCGCCATAGGAAGAATAACCTGCGCGATTACTTCGGTCATATTGGTGAGGTAATTTGGGTTTTCGAGGGGATGCGTTGAATTGGTGCCAAACCAACCACCACCGTTGGTACCAAGGTGTTTGATTGCAATCATTGCTGCTGCGGGACCGCGTGAAACCTGCACTGAATCGCCCTGCAAAGTGACGATACTATCTTTTCCATCGAAACTGGCTGGCGTACCATTAAATACAAGTATAGCTGCCATGATCACGCTAAGTGGTAACAGTATTCTTGTAATGGTTTTAATAAAGAAAATAAAAAAGTTTCCAAGATTTTCGGTGGTCTTACCTGCGAAGGCTTTAAATAAAACGATAACTGCTGCAACACCGGTAGCTGCAGAAACAAATTGCAAAAAGGTAATGACCATTAATTGGGTGAGATAAGAAACGCCTGTTTCGCCGGAATAATGCTGCAGGTTGCAGTTTACCAGGAAACTGATGGCAGTATTAAATGAAACATCGGGTGCCATTCCGGGATTGCCATCAGGATTGAGTGGCAGGTGATCCTGGAATAATAAAATAAAAAAAGCATATACTAGCCATACAAGGTTAATAGACAGCAATGCATACATATGCTGCTTCCAATTCATTTCCCTTTTTGCATCGATGCCTCCTGCCTTATAAATGAACCTTTCAAAAGGGAGCATAAAATCGGTGAAAGTTTTTTCACCTTTAAAAACTTTTGATATGTATTTTCCTAATGGGAAAGCGATCAAAAGTGTAATAAAAAAACTGGTAATAATCCCTAACATTTCTGAGTTCATAAACTTGTGTTGAAGTGAGGCTAAAATTTTTCAGGTTTTAGCAGTACATAAATCAGGTAGAAAAAAATCAGGATCGAAATGATCAGCAAAATGTTCATCATATAGACTGGTTAAATGTTTTCAAAAAAATCTATCGACTTAAAAAAAAAGTAAAAAAAAACAAGGATTACGAGAAAATAAAGAATGGTGAACATGTCAAATGATTTAATGTAGATGATTAAGCTATCGCCGTGCCCTTGTTTAAAAATGGACATTCAATAGGCAGGAAAGCCTTTGCTATAGCGCCTTATGGGAAATTTGAGTATCTCAAACAAAAAATCCGGGGCACAAAAAAACCTTCTCATTTTGAGAAGGTTTTATCAATATGATAGGTTAAAGGTGCTATTGCAGTTGGTAGTCTTCAATTTTACGGTAAAGCGTGGCCAGGCCGATATTGAGCAGTCTTGCGGCTTCAGCTTTGTTATTATTGGTGTGGATCAGTACGCGTTGAATATGCAACTTCTCCACGCTGCTAAGGTCGAACGCAGACAGGGAATGATGTTTTGGATGTGGCTCACGCATTTCTGAAGGAAGGTAAGTGCCATTTAATTCTGCCCCGTTTGCAATAATAATTGCACGCTCGATGCTGTTTTTAAGTTCTCTGATATTTCCTTTCCAATCGTGGTTTTGCAGTAATTCTAAAAACTCCGGGGTCATTTGCGCTTCCGGAACATTAATTTTTTCAGAGAAGTGGTTTACATAATATTTTGCCAGAAAAGGGATGTCTTTTTTCCGGTCGCGGAGAGAAGGTAAGGTAATGGTGTACACATTAAGCCTGTAAAAAAGATCTTCCCTGAACAAACCTTCGGTTGCATTTTTTTTCAGATCGCGATTTGTGGCAGCAATAATCCTTGCATCGGCCTTTGCAGTTTTGGTATCACCAAGTTTTATGAATTCTCCTGATTCCAGGAAGCGTAACAATTTACTTTGTAATTCAATGGGCATCTCTCCTATTTCGTCTAAAAAGAGCGTGCCCTTGTCTGCTTCTTCAATCAACCCCTTTTTATCTTTTATCGCATTTGTAAAAGCACCCGCACGGTAACCAAACAGTTCGCTTTCCATAAGCTCCTTGCTAAAAGAGCTGCAGTTGAGCGCCACAAAATTTTCACCACTCCTGCTGCTGGCATAATGAATGGCCTGAGCGAACACTTCTTTACCCGTTCCCGTTTCACCTAATAATAAAACTGTTGTCGAAAGCGGGGCTACTTTTTCTGCGAGACTGATCGCCGTTTTCAACAAAGGAGAATGTCCAAGAATAGCATCAAAATTATATTTCCTACCCACCTTTTGTTCGAGTTGGGCTATCCTGATTTTCAATTTCTTTTTTTCTATTGCCTGGTTAAGCAATGGAACTATTTTGGCGTTGTCGTCGCCCTTGGTGATATAATTGAATGCACCATTTTTTATTGCTTCTACGCCATCTGGGATATTTCCGAATGCGGTGAGCAGAATAACTTCCACAGCATTATATTTTTCTTTGATGATCTTAGTAAATGCTACTCCATTTCCATCCGGCAGTTTAACATCGCACAACACCACGTCGACGGAATTTTTTTCGAGTACTTTAAGCGCAGATTTTAAACTCTCAGCTTCAAGAACCCTGAATCCTTCGAGAGTGATGATTCTTTTGAGTAAAGACCGGAGTTTCTCCTCATCGTCTATAATTAAAATAACACCTTTTGTCATGCATGGCTGTTAGACAAAAATAGTTTTTTATCAGGCAATCTTGTTGATTTATTCAAACATTTAAGAAACATGCGGGAATTTGGAACGTTTTAAAAATTTTATTCGCCGAAGAAGGCAGAACCGACCGAAATACCTAACGGAGCTCAAATTCCTACAATATTCAGGTGTTTTGCAACAGCATTACAACCCAATACCACATCTGGTTTTTTTA
>JBDTMM010000300.1:0-3705 GCA_039934275.1 Flavitalea sp.
TCCAAAACTCCTTCTACGCCTGATGGCACTTCGCTATCCACTTTGTCGGTAGCAATATCCAAAACAGTTTCATCCATGTTAATATGGTCGCCCGGATTTTTGTGCCACTTGAGTATAGTGGCCTCCATGATGCTTTCTCCCAGTTTTGGCATTACCAGGTCAACTATCGCCATAAATGAGTTAATATTAAATGGTTCTTTACAAGTCTTATTATTGTCCTTTGTCAAAGGTGCACAGCGCAAAAATAAGGAATTGATTTTGCAGCCGCCAAATTAAACTAACAAACGTTAGCCGATCTTTTCAAATTATTGGGCTGCAAGGAACTTCCTAAGCAGGTTCAGTGCGTTGTTGGCCGCCATCTCAATGTTACGCAAACGGTCGTAATGGAACTGAAATTTTTCAGTGATCACGTTGGTTTTATCACCTGCTGCGATCCAGACTGTTCCTACAGGTTTGGTATCCGTTCCCCCGTCGGGGCCCATAATGCCTGAGGTGGCGATAACATAATCGCAGTGCATTACATCAATTGCTCCGGTCACCATTTGTCTAACGGTTTCTTCACTAACCGCTCCTTCGTCCTTCAACGTGGTAGCAGGTACATGCAGTATGTCCGTTTTTAACTCGTTTGAATAACTTACTATAGTTCCCTTGAATACTTCAGAGGCCCCGGCTTCACGGGTGATCATGTGTGCGATATACCCACCGGTGCAACTTTCGGCGGTACCAAACTTTTTATGTCTGTCTTTCAGCATTTTTGCAACTACCTGGGCTATCGACAGGTCACTGTCAGTGACGAGCCATGTCGAAACGAGTATTTTGAGGGTGCCGAATAATTCGTCAAGGTCGGTTTGCAGGGATTGTTTGTTGTTCCCGGTACCGGTGATGCGTAACCGAAGAAGGCCCCCGTTAGGCAGATAGGCCAGTTTGTATGGAAGGGGCAATTGCCTTTCCCATTCCTGCAGGTGTTCGGCAACAAATGATTCTCCGATACCAGACAGCAGTAGTGTACGGTGGATGATATTGCTGGTATATAATTTTTTTGATATTTGGGGGATTACGAGATCGGTCATCATTCCTTTCATTTCTGATGGAACGCCGGGCATGGAAATATAGATCACGCCATTTTTTTCAAACATCATACCTGGCGCAGTTCCGCGGTTATTAGGGATAACAGTGCATCCGGCGGGTACTTCGGCCTGTTTCCTGTTTCTTTCAATAAAAGGCCGACTGAATACATTTTCAAAAAGGTTCTTTACGTGTTTCAAAACGGTTTCATCAATAACCAGCGAGGTTTCGAAGTAATCACACAGGAATGGTTTTGTGATGTCGTCGGCAGTGGGGCCAAGTCCGCCGGTAATAAGAATCAGTTTTGAAAACAAACTTTCTTCATCCAGCGCCTTCCACATTTCATTATAGTTATCGCCTATAGAAACGCGTTTTCTTACCCAGAATCCTGCGGTGTTCAGTTCCCTGGCGATCCAGGCACTATTGGTGTCCACCACCTGGCCAATCATCAATTCGTCGCCAATGGTAATAATGGAAACCTGTACTAAGTCGTTGTTCATATCACTTTTATTTACTTATCACTCCGTCTACGCTGGCCTTTCCGGGACCAAGTATCAGTATTGCAAAGAATACAATAAAAAATAAAGTGGGATGTTCGGCTTTACCAAAAAAATCCATATTGCTTTTTACAATAATTACCACGCTCATTGCAATCATAATTGGGATGGTTGCAAGGCGTGTAAGCAAGCCAATAATCACGAGGATGCCGCAAAAAAATTCAGCAAAGGTCACCATTCCAAGTGAAACGGCAGAACCCAACCCCATGAAATTCATAAAGGTTCTTTTACTTTCCTGGAAGTGTATCAGTTTGTTGTAACCATGCATCATTATCAATGAACCTGCACCCACGCGTAATATAAAAAGGGCAAAATTAAATGCCGCAGCTGTGTAGCGGATGCTTAACAATTTTTTCATCTGTTCAAAAATTTATCAAATGTAACAGCTTTTTGAAACTTGGACTTTATCAAAACAAAATGTTAATCCTCCCACTTATCCACAGGTGTTTGGAACGATGTTTGGCTGACAGTTAATAATTTAGAATCTTTACGGATTGCTGTACCAATAGACCTAAAACAATATCAAGAGATGAAGCAAGCAACGGTATCATTAGTGTTTATTTTTGTTTCATACTTTTCATTCGCGCAGCAGACCAGTTTTATAAGTGATCCGCAGGCCTCGTTTAACCAAGCCAAAGAATATTTTCAGAAAGAACAATACAGTCTTGCTTATCCTATTCTCAAAGAATTACAGCTTAATCAACGGGAAACCGACCGAAGCAACGACGCGCTCAATTACCAGGAAATAAGATACTACACCACAGTTTGCGCCCTTAAACAAAATGAAGAGCGCGCGGTGTTCAATGCCCAGGAATTCATAGACCTCGAAGATAATACGGCAAGGGTGCAGATGATGAGCTTTCACCTTGCAGAATATTATTATCGTAAGCAGGATTTTTCGAAGGCCATTGATGCATTTGAGAAAGTGAACATCGAAAACCTGAGCAACGACGAAATTGCCGATCTTAAATTTCATCTTGGTTATTCTTACTTCACGGTTCAGCGATTTGAAAAGGCAAAACCATTGCTGAACGTGATCAGGCAGCTGCCAAAAGATAAAAACTATCTCGACGCCAATTATTACTACGGCTTTATTGCTTTTTACGATCATGATTACAGCAATGCGCTCGAAGCTTTTACAAAAGTGGAGGATCATGAACGCTACGGAAAAGTGGTGCCTTATTATATCTCTACTATCAGGTATTCACTAAACCAGCAAGACCAGGCTGTTGCCTACGCAGAAAATAAATTAAAAAAGGGAAATCAGTATTACGACCTTGAAATGAGACAGCTGGTTGGCCACAGTTATTTTCAGCACAAACAATTTGACAAGGCTATTCCTTACCTCGAAGCATTTGTGTCGAAGTCGAGTAGGGTAAGTCGCCAGGATCTGTATGAATTGTCTTACTGTTATTACCAGACCAATAATTTAAAAAGGGCAATTGAAGGTTTTAAGCAATTGGGCGGAAAAGAAGATTCGCTGGCGCAGAATGCGATGTATTTACTCGGCGACGCTTATTTGAAAAGCAACCAGAAAACAAATGCCCGCAATGCCTTCCTTTTTTGTTCGTCTAACAGCAGCAACGTAAAACAGAAAGAAATTTCGATGTATAACTATGCGAAACTTTCTTACGATCTCGGTTACCAGGATGTGGCTCTTTCGGAATTGCAGAAATTCCTGCAAACTTATCCCCAGTCTGAATACAATGCAGAAGCAAAGGACCTGATGGTTTCGGTGCTCACCAATACCAGCAATTATCAGGATGCGCTTACCTTGATTGAGACCATTAAAAACCCATCGCCCTCCGCAAAAAAGCTTTATGCAAAAATATTATACGGCAGGGCAACGGAACTGGTGAACGATGGAATGTTGCAGCCCGCTAATGATCTGCTGACAAGGGCAGAAAGAGAATCCGGTAATGCATCTGTTCTGCCATTTGTTCAGTTCTGGAAGGGTGAAATTGCCTACCGCACCAATAATATCGATGATGCTATCCGCTATTATTTTGAATACCTGAAAAGCGGGGATGTTAGCGGCGAAGTAAATTCCACCAACGCAAAATATAATCTCGGTTATTGTTTC
>JBDTMM010000301.1:0-3694 GCA_039934275.1 Flavitalea sp.
AATAAATAAGACCGTTCATAGTCGTGACTGTGCCCGCAAACCACCATGTCAACACCGTTGCGTTCTAGTATCCTAATAAAATTTTCGCGGATTTTAATTAATTCCGGATCTGTGTCGGAATCATGACTGCCTTTTGTATAGGGGGGATGGTGCCAGAAGCAGATGGTCCATTTTTTGGAGTTCGCTGCCAGGTCGGCTTTTATCCAGGTAACCTGCGCACCGGTGGTATCGTACAAGCGGGTGGTGCCCCCATTTTCGTTGCCATATGCATCAAGCGCAAGGAAATGAATATTGCCAATGTTGAATGAATAATACGCTTCTGTGCCCGAAGCCACGCCACCAATTTCACCTGCTGTAGGCATGGTAAATATGTCGTAGTATGGAATTGCATGGTCCTGTTGCCGGCTTACCGTATTTGCATAATCGTGATTGCCCGGTGTTGGAAATACCTTGTGGTTTTTTAAAATGGTGGAACCATAAGCTGTAAAAAAATTGCTGGTATATTCCGCATCTGTCCCGGCGTTGTAGGCATTGTCGCCCAGAAGTAACCACGCGTCCGGAGCGTCTATACTGTTTGCACTAAGGTATGATCTGTATTGAGCAAGTGTTTGCGACTGGAATGAATTGTCGTTCCTTCCGCAGTCACCAAAAGCGGCAATATTTATTTTTCTCGTGGTATTGGCGGGAGGGAGGGTGGTAAAAAAATTATCTGGGTCTGCTGAACCCATGGTGGTGGTATTACCTATTCGATAATAATATTTGGTATCAGCCGAAAGCCCGGTGACGTTTACACTATGATCTGCAGGAGTTGATCCGCTGGTGAATGAAAGCGGATAAGTGCCAAAAGTAGTTCCTACTTCCACCTTAGCGTCCATGGTACTTCCGGTTCTCCACCGAACTGTAAGAGAGGTTTGATTTCCCATTTGAAGGTAAGGTCCGCGGGTAACGTTTGCGGTAAATGCATCGGTTCCCTGCAATTGCAAATTGAATGAAATATCGGAACTCGTAATATTGGCCTGGTGTATTTCTACAGCAATAGTATTGGTGCCCGCAACAAAAAAAGTAGTGGCGACAGGAACATTGATGATCGCATCTTCTATAGCCGTTGAAGCGGGCGTTGAAGTGGTGATGGTGCCCGTGGGCATATTATTTCTCCCGGCTTCCACACCGTTCACATACAATACAAATCCATCATCGCGCTTGATGTTGAACGAAAAGGTGGCATATGCTGAAGGACTTGGAATGGAAACAGTGCTGCGGAAATAAGTGGTGATGTATTTTGAATTGGTGTTGCCTCCGAAACTCACTACTGTAGTTTCGTCGCCATCTCCGTAACCTAGTTCGGAAGCACCGCTCGACCATGAGGCGTCGTTAAAGGCAGCTGTTGCCCAGGTAGTTCCGGGATCAGTTCCATTGTCCAGATATTTCCAGGTGGCGCCGTAGGGAATAAGTGTAGTTTGCGAATATAAAGACCCTTGAATAAGGAGCAGAATGATCACGAACGTGAAGGGAAAAGTGATTCTAAGGGTCATCAGATTTAAAATGTCTCGAAATTACTGAATGAATATAAGGGTTTCCTCGTAAGTACGTTATTTTTGAGGTTTTATTGCAAGCATTATCAGGCTATTACAAATATTTTCTTTAGAACAATGATCCAATTCCGTTTAAGAGCTCCTCTAACTGTCCTATCTGTTATAATCGTGGCTGTTCTCGGTTCTGGGATGTCGGCATCGAAATATTCAGATGGTAAAGATATAGAAGTGCTGTTCCATATGCAAATGAAGGACCTGATTTCGGAAGTGAATATTTTGGGCAAATCGGTTCAGGCCCGCCAGTCATTGCCCTCCCTTAAAGATCAATTCAGAAGAAGTCGGTCTGCATATAAAAGGGCATCCATCTTACTCGATTATTTTTTTCCGTACCAGCGCAAATTCATAAACGGACCGGATATAAGGAAAGCTGAGGAGGAGACACCCGATGTAGTCGTAAACCCGAAAGGGTTCCAGGTAATTGAAAGAATATTGTGCACTGGTTTTGCGGATAGCTCCTATTCAACCTTACATAACGAAATTAGTGACCTTAAAGAATTATTAACTGAAATTGAAGCGCAACGCGAATCAGCCCACAAGTTTAAAAATGAATTGGTTTTTGACGCCTTGCGCTCTGCAGACATACGCCTGATGTCGCAGGGGATTACCGGCTTTGATTCGCCCATATTATTAAACAGCATCAGCGAGGCAGCATCAACACTTGAAGGAATACATGAAATTATATTGGTCTTTAAAAATGATATTCAATCATATCAATTTGATTCCTGCCATCAATTAATAAATGGCGGAATAAAAATTCTTTCTTCAAAAAATAATTTCAATTCATTCGACCGGTTAAATTTTATTAAGAACTATGCCGATCCGCTGTACACCCAAATAGTAGCGATCGCTGCAAAAGAAAATTATATTTTAGCAGAGGAAAGGCGGCCTCTGAATCAGTTCAGCAAAAGCATATTCAGCAAAGATGCATTTGATATTAATTATTTTTCCCCCAATAGCCGCTACCAGGTTACCGATAAAAGAAAATACCTTGGTGCATTATTGTTTTCCGACACCATTTTTTCGCTTACTGCAAAAAGGTCGTGCGCAAGTTGCCATCACCCGGAAAATGCTTTTGCAGATGGATTAAAATCTCCTTTCGATCTTACCGGTGGAAATAAATTAAAAAGAAATACGCCCACACTTTTAAATGCAGGATTGCAAACAAGATTTTTTTATGATTCAAGAACAGAAACGCTCGAAAATCAATTGAATTCAGTGGTGCATAATATTGATGAGATGAATGGGTCATTAAAATCATCCATTCCGCTATTACGCGCTGATAAAAAATACAATGCATTGTTCATAGCTGCCTATCCTGCAGAAGCGATACCAGTAACCGAATACAATATTGCGAATGCTATTTCTTCGTACGTCCGTTCGCTCGTAATCATGAATTCAACATTTGACCGCTACATGCGCGGTGAAAATGTTAAGCTTTCAAAATCAGCAACCATCGGCTTCAACCTGTTTGCCGGAAAGGCAAAATGCGGCACCTGCCACTACCTTCCACTATTTAACGGACTTATTCCTCCCCAGTTTTCCGAAACCGAATCGGAGGTGATCGGTGTTCCGGGAGGTCCGGGGAAACGCCCACGTATCGATGAGGACCTTGGAAAGTTCCTTTTTACCCGCTCACAGACCGACAGATACGCGTTTAAAACGCCAACATTGAGGAATGTGGACCTTACGGCGCCCTATATGCACAATGGTGTGTTCAAAAATTTGGAGGAAGTGCTCGATTTTTATAATAAGGGTGGGGGGGCAGGCCTACATATTGCGCCGGAGAATGAAACTCTTCCAAACGACAAACTGCACTTGTCGAAGAGAGAAATGAGAGACATTATATCCTTTCTACATACTCTAAACAGTAGTAATCAATGAGTTTATAGCTTGGATGCGTGTCGGGTTGCGCAGAATTATCTTTTATCGGCAGTAATCATTAATCCAACCTATATTTGCAAAAAAATAAATTATTGTATTATGAAATTATTTGTTGCTGGTTTACCCTTTGATGTAGATGACCAGGAATTACAGGAAATGTTTGAAGCGTATGGTACTGTGTCTTCCGCGAAGATTATTTTGGACAGGGACACCAGGAAGAG
>JBDTMM010000302.1:0-3692 GCA_039934275.1 Flavitalea sp.
GTCCATTAAACGGCATCTTCATTACACGGCCCTTATCGATCACGCAATACACCTGCTGACTTCGTTCATCCGTGTAATTATTGATCATCAGCTGGCCACCTTTACGCGCGGTTGCTTTCCAGTTGAGGCTACGTATGTCGTCGCCGCTTACGTATTCCCTGATCTGTTCAAATTCGATACTCTGCCCGATCTTGCGGATCTTTCTCCGGCCCTGGTCTGTTAGGTTATTTGAATAAGCAATTAGATCAAATTTTTTGAGCGATAAGAAGGATGGATATACTTTTACCATCTGCGCCAATGGAAGCTTATAACGATTCACGATCAATTTTAATGGGCCAGTCACAAAAACATTCAGATCGAAAAACTGGTACTCGCCTCGCTCAGTTGGCCGTATTACATAAGATACATTTTTCTCCTCTTGCGGCAACATGAAATCGTCCATAAAAAAATTCCTTTCCTGGAACTGAATGGGCAATTCATCTATTAGCCTTACTCCAATTTTAAATGGGTAGGAATTATTTATTAGTAGGTGAATGGTATTTTCATCTCCATTGCTAAGCCGGTCGGGAATGATCCGCGTTGCGGTTATTCCATCGAATTTCATAAACAGCAGTATATAGTCTACCAATAAAAAAATAAAAAAAGTAAGGGTGGCCAGTTTTGCAAGAAGAAATAATATTGGTGATGAATATGAAAAAATAAAAACGGCAATAAGTATCCCAAAGGTGAAATAAAACCTTTTTGTAAAAAATAAAGGCCGCAAAAATCTTTGGTATAGGTTCATCATTGCAATTATCTTGGCACTTCCATATTCTGAATAATTTGTTTGATCACTTCATCAGAGTCAGCACCTTCCATTTCCTTTTCGGGGCTCAATACAATCCGGTGACGGAGAACCGGAAGAGCCATATATATAATATCCTCTGGTGTTATAAAATCACGACCACGCATAGCCGCAAGTGCCTTTGAGCCATTTAAGATACCGATCGACGCCCGTGGTGACGCACCAAGATAAATGGATTTATGAGCCCTGGTGCTACCCACAATACCGGCGATAAACGAAATGAGTTTATTTTCTACGTGAATATTTTTTACCTGTGCGCGTAGCCTTTCAATGTCATCGGCACTTATTACCGGCTGAACTTCGGAGGTCATGTCCAAATTTTTTTGCTGGTGATGATACATAACAATTTGAAATTCCTCTTCGGGAGTTGGGTAAAGAACATTGATCTTAAAAAGAAACCGGTCGAGCTGTGCCTCGGGTAAATGATAGGTACCCTCCTGCTCCACAGGGTTTTGAGTAGCCACCACCATAAAGGGCGGAGCAAGATTGTAGGTTTGCCCATCCACCGTAATCTGCCTTTCTTCCATCACTTCAAATAATGCGGCCTGGGTTTTTGCAGGCGCCCGGTTTATTTCATCTATCAAAATAATATTGCTGAAGATGGGCCCCTGCCTGAACTGAAAAGTATTTTCCCTGGGATTAAAAATTGATGTGCCTATTACATCACTCGGCATCAGATCCGGTGTAAATTGAATGCGCGAAAATCTTACAGAAACCGATTTGCTGAGCAATTTTGCGGTAAGCGTTTTGGCCACACCGGGCACCCCTTCTATTAAAACATGGCCATCGGCCAAAATAGCGGCCAGTAAAAGTTCTACCATTTGATCTTGACCAACGATCACCTTTCCTATTTCCAGTTTTAACCTTTCCACTGCCTGCTGCAGTTCACTGAGGTCCGTTCGTTGCTCAAATAAATTCTCTTCCATAGTCAGGTTTGTTTATAAAAATTTTGTATGTTTTCATTGAATGAAAGCAGGTCGCTGTCCCCTACCTCGGCATGGTCCACTATTGCACGAATGTATTGAATGATGCTGTTAATGGATGCTTTGTCTGCCCCACTTTTAAACGCAAGCATGGTTTCAAATTGATCGTCGAGCTGCGAGGTTTGTATGTTGTAACGGGTCCTCACATGTGAAAGAAAATGGATGGCCATTTTTGATGCCAGGTTCTTATTGTCCCTTCGCTGATAATATAGTCTGCCAACCGTTTTTACAAAATCCAGTGAGGAATTTTTTAATCCCTTTACAATAGGAACCATTTTTTGTTTTCTCTTCGATTCAAATAAATAAATAATTACAAAAAGAATGATAGTGAGCCAGAATGCCCAACGCAAAACAGGATTCTTTAAAAACGCACCCATTTTTGAAAAGCCGGATCGTTCATTACCATTTCCATTGGTGTGGTACCTGAAATATTCATCCCACCTGATATGCTTGATGCTGTCTGGCATAAACGACATGGTGAGATCGTAATATTGTTTGTTGTTTTTATGTAACAGGAAAAAATTAGTGAAGGTTGCTGGCGCAAGATGAATAAATATGGCGCCACCACCTTCATAGGTAAATTTAACAAAATTGATGTTTCCCTTTTTGTCCTTACCCAGTACATTGGTTATGGATGAATCCACTTTTGTAAAGTGATTGTCCATGCGCCTTCCGGGATAAGTAAATGAAAAGGAGTCTTGCGACAGCGGATGAAAAAGACTAACAGTTAGTGAATCGGGGTTGTAGGTAAGGTCTTCATAATTATCGGTTGCTTTTAAACGAAAACTGTCGAGAAGGTTATCGCCTATACGAATGGCAGAAATAAATACCTGGTTGCCCGAGCTTGCGAAGTTGAGGATGGCCCTTAGTTCTTTTTCATCGGGGCGCACGCTTGTTCCGATGATAAGGTATGCTGTCGAGGGCAGGTCATCTTCATAAAATGATACAGGAGATGCGCTGCTGTTAATCACTTCCGCCCTATGAAATATCTCTTTCAGGTTATTATATGCATAGTAGGTTCCGTAGGGGATTTTATCGTTCCTCCACATAGTAACACGCTGATCGATTTTTTTTCCGCATCCTGAAAACAAGATGCAAAAAAGGAGCAGAACACCGAGGAGATATGAATTCTTTCTATTCAAATATTTGAAATAAATTGATTGAACTGATCATTAATAATATGGAACTGATAATCATCGGGCTGAAATTCCCCGTACCACACGTATTCATACATGTTGGTTAATATTCCGAAGTCTTTCGACTTTGCCGATTTAGACATTTGGTAGATATAATCGTGGTTGGTTGCTTTTGCCTGGATAGTGATAAGGTTATTTGCACTCAGCGACCGAAGCGTTTTCAGGTACAGATAACGCGTGGCTTCACGAAATTTTCTTTGCTGAATGGAAGAGGCGATCAGTACCTCAATATTTTCCGTTTCTTCTTGTGTAAAAGTTTCAGTGGGTTTTGCTTTTCGTTTTCCGGGGGTGAATAATTTAAATCCATTTACCGAAAGCACCTGATACAAAATAAATAGGATCAGGGCCGCGAGGAAAAGATACAGTAACCAGTTCATCACGCCGCTTTGTGCCAGCCACACCAATAATTTCCCAAGGCCGGAGTTATCCGCTGGTTTTTGCTCTTGCCAGTAGGATGGATCGTTTGCGTAGCGGAAATCATCCTGCTTCTTCATTTTTGAAACCACACTATCCGGAACCTTCCGAATAGTAACAGTATGCGCAAACATATGGTGATCGTTCTGTGAATAAGAGAGCGCGGAAAAAAACAGCAGGAAAATAACCAAGGTCAGCCTGCATATTTTGGAAATAATATAGCTCATGGCGCCGGATTATTCGCAGCGGCAAGCA
>JBDTMM010000303.1:0-3687 GCA_039934275.1 Flavitalea sp.
GACAATATTTGTTCAATAATGCAGTTTTTATTTATAAATTGTGCACGTATTGGTAAATCAAATTATGTTTGATGTTTGATGTTCTCCTTTCAATATCCATTTCATTCATTATCTCATTTCTCGCCCTTCCAGCGATCATCACTGTAGCTGAAAGAAAGAAGCTTTTTGATCTTCCCGACGAGCGTAAGATTCACCAGGCTCATATTCCCTCGTTGGGAGGTATCGGCATCTTTGCAGGTTTCATTTTCTCTTGTTTGATCGGTATTCATTTCGGTATTGCACCCGAATTTCAATATTTCTTTGCAGCCTCAATTGTGCTGTTCTTTCTTGGTTTGAAAGATGACATTCTGGTTATCTCCCCTATAAAAAAATTCATCGGTCAGGTGATCGCCGCTTTCCTCATCATTAATAAAGGTGGGATGCAGATCACAGGAATGGACGGATTTTTTGGGGTGCACGCATTGCCAGCTATGTTCAGCATGCTGCTGACCTACTTTACGGTGATCGTGATCATCAACTCATTCAACCTTATTGACGGCATCGACGGACTTGCAGGTTCCCTTGGAATTATGTCTGCCGGATTATTCGGTATCTATTTTCTGAATGCGGGTTCCGGCGAATACGCGGTGATGTCTTTTGCATTGGTGGGCAGCCTTATTGCATTTTTGATCTTCAATTATCATCCCGCAAAAATATTTATGGGCGACACCGGCTCCATGCTTATCGGTTTGGTGAATGCGATACTCGCCATTAAGTTTATTAATACTGCCCAAACTCCCTATATGGCTTTTCCCATCGAAGCGGCTCCCGCAATTGGTTTTATTGTGTTACTGGTGCCGCTGATGGACACATTGAGGGTTTTTGCGATAAGAATTTTTCACAGGAGGTCGCCATTCAGTCCCGATAGAAATCACATCCATCACCTGATGGTGGATAAGGGCTGGTCGCACCATGTCATTACGATCGCATTGGTTTCCTTTAATATGACATGCGTGATTGCGGCTTATTATTTACGGCACTTCGGATGTACCGCACTGGTACTCGGTGGTGTGACGTTGTTTTTCGCCGTGATCGCTGCGTTGTACTATACCCGCAGGAAGCCAAGATTGTTTGTTGCGAGAAACGTTAACCCGGCCGAGCACAAACCAAGTAAGGTCGTTCCGCTTACGAAAGATATTATACTGGAGCAGCAGAATTAATTAAGTTTTACTTACAAGGTTTTCACGCAAAGGCGCAAAGAAAGCACAAACACGCAAACAAATGTATTATGCCATTGCGTCTTTGCGCTTTCTTTGCGCCTTTGCGTGAAACCTGACTGAACCCCCTCTTCAGGAATTTGACGTAGGTTTGCAGCGATTTAATAAATCCGCATAAGTATGTCAGACGAATTAGAGATGATCATTGAAGAATCCCATGAAGCCATGGAGAAAGCGATCAGCCACCTCGAAACCGAATTAATAAAAGTAAGGGCCGGCAAAGCCACTCCCAATATTGTTGATGGAATTGTAGTGGACTATTATGGCACACCCACGCCGATCAGCCAGGTGGGGAATATTTCTGTGGCAGATGCGCGTACGCTCACCATTCAGCCCTGGGAAAAGAACATGCTCCAACCCATAGAACGCGCCATCATAGGCGCCAATATTGGCATTAATCCCCAGAACGACGGTAACATGATCCGCTTATTTCTTCCCCCATTAACCGAAGAACGCCGCCGCGAACTGGTGAAAAGATCATTGGGCGAAGGGGAACAATCCAAAGTGGCCATACGTAGTATCAGAAGGGAAGCGATGGAGCAGATAAAAAAGCTTCAGAAAAATGGTTTGAGCGAAGACCTGAGCAAGGATACGGAAACAAGGATACAGGAAATGACCGACCGCCATATTACGCTGGTGGATAAACATTTGGCAATTAAAGAGAAGGAGATCATGACCGTATAGCCATTTCCATTAATTTTATTTTTTTTAAAATACACGTAATGGGACTACTAAAAGAATTCAGGGAATTTGCCGTTAAAGGCAATGTTATCGATCTCGCAGTTGGTGTTATCATCGGCGCAGCTTTTGGAAAAATTGTAGATTCATTAATCAAGGACCTCATCATGCCGATTGTAGCGTTACTGGTGGGAGCGCCTGATTTCAGCAACGCCTATATCGCCTTCAAACCCATACCTAAGGGCTTGACATTGGTAAAGGCCCAGGAACTCAGTCCGGTTTTTGCTTATGGTAATTTTCTTACCGTAGTGGTGAATTTTCTTTTATTGGCGCTCGCCGTTTTTGTAATGGTGAAGTTTATCAATAAAATGAAAAGGAACGAACCGGCGCCGGTAGCAAAAGTTGAGGCCGTCTCCAGTACCGATAAGTTACTGATCGAGATCAGGGACAATCTCCAAAAAAGACCATAATACTAATTCGAAAGAACTATGAAAAAGTGTATTTTCTCCGGCATCATTATGCTGTTGTGTTTCCGCGCGATAAGTCAGGATGCAACGGTGAAAGAATTAAAAGAAGCGGCATCAAAAAAAATTGAAGAAGACACGGCCCACAAATCTGGTTGGAAAAAGGGTGGATTATTCACACTCAATCTTGCACAGGGATCTTTATCAAACTGGCAGGGCGGAGGTGATAAATCATCCTTTTCAGCAGTGGGTTTTCTAAACTTGTTTGCTGCATTTAAAGAAGGAAAACACACCTGGAACAACACACTTGACATTGGATATGGCTACATCAATACAACCAGTCTCGGTTCAAGGAAAA
Source organism: Flavitalea sp. (assembly GCA_039934275.1). GTDB lineage: Bacteria > Bacteroidota > Bacteroidia > Chitinophagales > Chitinophagaceae > Flavitalea. Next base: position 2,757 of record JBDTMM010000303.1, read on the forward strand.
GTGACGACCGGTTCGATTTGCTTTCAAAGTATGGTTACCAGATCGGTGAGAAGTGGTATGCAAGCGGACTGTTTAATTTCCGTACGCAATTTTCCAAAGGATATAATTATGATAAAGACGCAAACGGTGCGGAAGTAAAAACAAAGGTCTCCAATTTTCTTGCACCTGCGTATGTGTTGTTGTCTGCCGGTTTCGATTATCGCCCTACTTCCGATTTCTCCTTATTTCTATCTCCTCTTACCGAAAGATGGATATTGGTGCAGGATGATTTTCTTTCTTCCATCGGCGCATACGGTGTTGATCCCGGAAAAAAATCGAAGAACGAACTCGGCGCATTCGTGAGCGCAGAATTATCAAAGACCGTAATGACGAACGTAGTGTATAAATCAAGGATGGACCTGTTTTCTAATTACAAACACAAACCGGGAAATATCGATATTTACTGGACAAACATCCTTGCATTGAAAGTAAACAAGTTTCTTTCAGCGAATATTGCTCTGGATATATTGTATGATGATGATGCTATAGGAAAAGTACAGCTGAGGCAATTGCTTGGAATAGGCTTCTCTGCTAAATTTTAATACATGAACCAACCCAGCTATCATATAAAATTGCAGCAGTTCGAAGGTCCCTTTGACCTGCTTCTATTTTTTATCGAGCGTGATGAACTTGATATTTATAATATTCCCATTACCAAGATCATCAATGACTTTTTAGATTTCATCCACTCTAAGGATTCGCTGAATATTGAGTTGTCGAGTGAATTTATATTGTTCATTTCCACGCTTATGCGCATCAAAGCAAAAATGTTGCTGCCAAGGAAGGAACTGGACGAGCAGGGAAATGAAATAGATCCGCGCCAGGAATTGATCGATAAGGTACTTGAGTATCGAAGATTTAAAGAGGCATCTGCGCGCCTGCAGGAGATGGA
>JBDTMM010000304.1:0-3670 GCA_039934275.1 Flavitalea sp.
GCCTCAATTATAAAAAGCTCGATCAGAATAATGGAATAGCGCCTTATTTCCTGGACGTTATCCGCGAAGATCTTAAAAAATGGTGCAGCGAACACGAGAAACCCGATGGCGAAAATTATGACATTTATGAAGATGGTCTTCGTGTATATACCACCATCAATCCGCGCATGCAGATTATAGCGGAAGAATCCGTAGCGAGAAATCTTCCCAGTCTTCAGAAGGTTTTAAATGCGCAAAAGTCTTTGAAATCGGGAGCGGTGTGGAAGGACCATGAAAATGTACTGGAAGCAGCGGTTAAAGCCAGCGAACGCTGGAAGAATTTGAAAGAAGATGGAGTGAGTGAAGCAGACATCCGTAAATCATTTAACAGAAAAACTCAGATGAAGGTTTTCGGCTGGAACGCAAACAGGGAAACCGACACCGTGATGACACCAATGGATTCGATAAAATATTGCCGTCAAATGATGCAAACCGCATTTATGGTGATGGATCCGTTAACGGGGTATGTAAAAGCCTGGGTAGGTGGAATCGATTTTAAAAATTACAAATTCGACCACGTAAATATTAAAACCAAACGCCAGGTTGGTTCTTCCATCAAACCATTTTTATACGCACTCGCTATTGAGGAATTTGGATTTACACCGGAAACCCAATGCGAACAAACTTCGCAATACTTTCCCGGATCGGGTTGGGTACCTGCAAGGGACAAGGGCCGCACCGGAACAAGAACAATGGCATCGGGCCTTGCATGGTCTGTGAACGAAGTAGCCGCATATCTTATAAAACAAACCACTCCGCAACGTTTTGCAGATTTTATTTCGCAGATAAATATTCCAACAAAGGTTGAGCCTTACCCTTCCATATGTTTAGGCACCTGCGACCTTTCGTTATTCGAAATGATGTGGGGATATTCCATGTTTCCCGGAGGAGGTTTCAGCACAAAACCGCTTTACATTTCACGAATAGAAGATAAAAATGGAAATGTTATCGCGCGTTTTGATACACAAAGAAAAGAGGTCATCAGTCAAACTACTGCCTATACAATGACAAGGATGCTGCAGGGCCCGGTTGATATCGGTACCGCAGCAGGACTTCGGTCACGGTTAGGTGTATCCGAAATGGGCGGAAAAACGGGTACAACAAATGATTATGCCGATTCGTGGTTTATAGGATTTACGCCACAGTTGAGTGCCGGTGTATGGGTGGGTTGCGACAACCGTTTTATAAGGCTCGAAGGAAAATTAGGAGAAGGGGGTCATGCTGCACGTCCTATATGGGAATATTTCTTTCAGAAAGTATTTGAAGACAAAACACTTGGTTTAGATAAGCAGGCAAAATTTGTACAGCCGGAAAATATGAAAAGGGAAATGATGTACGATTATATGAACATACAGGATCAGGGCCCACCTCCCGGCGCGGAAGGCGTTGAATCGGGTAATAGTGCCGATGAGTATTTGGGCACCCCCGAAGCAAATGATGTTCCGGTGGAATCAAAATTAAATCCCGAAGAACAAAAGGTGCTCAAAGAATCCGGTGGTAAAAAAGTAAACGAAGTAAAACCCGATGCAAAAACACCCGAAGAGTCAAAGAAAAAGAAGGGTTTTTTTAAAAGATTGTTTGGCAAGAAAGATAACTAACTGATTGAGTTAAATTACCGGTTCCAATCTGAAATAAGAGCCAGTAGAACATGTGGAGGAGAAGACTATTGCAATTTATTGGTGCGCCTACAGTATTTATTCCCTCCGCTGTAAAGGCTCCATTATCGACCAAGTTTTAAAGTAAAGATATACGCTAACAAAGAACCAGCCACGCCAAAGCGTGGGGCTGCTTGTTATGCGAATGCGCTCTTGGTCGAACGTGGATAGCGACAAGTTAAGTCTCACGCTGTCATTTTAACCATATCCTTTTCACCGAGGCTGTGAAAAATAAAAAACCAAATTGACCAAAAATGAAAAATCAATTCAATCTCCTGGCATTATTATGTTTTGCCTCTATCTCTTCCATTATTAGCTGCAAAAAAGAGGCAGAACCCTTACCTGACACATCGCTTGAAATTACTGTAGCCGATGATCTGGGAAACAAAGTCAATGGAGCTACCGTTGCCTTATTTAACAATCATGAGGACTGGTTAAAAGGCAGTAACCAAGTAGCAACTGAAAAAATCACAGACGCTAATGGCGTGGCCGTCTTTTCTAATTTAACTTCCAAACAGTATTATTGGGGAGTAATTAAAGATTGCAAGAGTAACATACATGGATCGATCACTACTGACTTTGCAATTTCTTCTTATAAGAATAATAAAGTAAGTACTGTAATAAGGGGAACAGGAACTATTCAATTAATTAATAATTCCTCAAATCCGTACAGTATATACATCAATGGAGCAATAACAGCAAACATGGAAGGTGGAACTACTACAACACTTTCGTTTAGGCCAACTGGAAGTTATTCAGTACGTGTTTTACAACTCAGCGGATATTTATTTACTCCAACTGATTTAACTTACAATGGCAATGTTTCATGCGGAGGAACATTACTTACGGCTTTTCCAAATTAAGCAGTAAAAGGCTGGCTTATTGAGTCAGCCTTTTCTTATTTTTAAACCTTGGAAAACATATACTTTATTAGCCTTTTCAAGTAGGTTAATCCCCTTAACTCAATATCCGTTAGGATTTTTAAAGAAAAAATATGAGAAGAAATTTTAAACTTAATATTGATAAAATCTTACCTAAATAAAACTTCCATGAAGGAAAAAGAAGTCCCTATAATTTCGCCTCTTATTAAAAAGTATATCGGGTTATATCAAACTTCCCTCCAACATTAAGAACTTTAAGGACACCATTCAATATTACACCGCAATACAAAATAATACCATCACCCAATCAACCGAAATGTAAAGGATTACAATACAGCAAAGATTGCTGTATGACGCATCGTACTGGGGTTATCTTAGGGTATGGCTAAGGTTTGACCCTACCAAAACCCCAGCCATACCCCAGCCACACCCCAGGATAAGCGAAGGAATAAAGAAGGAAGAGACTTAGTGTGCGATGGAAGAAAGAAGTATGAACCTTACATAATACTATTTCCCAATATTCCCAACCAACCCTATCGTATGAACGAAGTGGTAATTGGTGCTCTCGGAAACGGCTATGCGGTATTGGGAATTGATCAGCAGATAAGCCTCACCAAAGAAATTGATTTGTATGCCCACACCCGCAGGAATAAAAGTGCCCCAGTAACCTTGGTACTTCGAAACACCCACCCCTACCTGCACATAAGGAACAAACCAGTACTTGTCGGGCAGCATCTTACCACGTATGGACGCATCGGCTTCCCAAAGTAATCCTTCGGAACCGGTCTCTGCATGCCCGGGAATGGGATAGGTAAGAAAGGAGCCCATTAGTGTTCCTGCAAAATCATAATGATCCGATAATCCCTTGCCAAAACTAATGGCCAGCCCCTGCGACATATTCGCCAGTTTACCAAAGCTATTACCTTTTAAAACCGAAGAAAGTGATGAACTGCGTATAGCCGTGGCCGTTTCAAAATCGGTGAAGGTGAAATGAATGCCAAGCGTCATCGGTTGTGTATATGCAGATTCCTGGCAAATAGCAATCGATCTAATCAGAACCAGAACAATGAAGAGTATCAGCTTCATGATAGCAGT
>JBDTMM010000305.1:0-3646 GCA_039934275.1 Flavitalea sp.
GATGGTATCCTTTGGAAAAACGAGGTAACTATGACTTAAAGTGAACAACGAATCAACAGGGTGGCCATTCACGAATAAACTGCCTTTTTTAATCTCGATGCTGTCGCCGGGCATACCGCAAACCCGTGACATCCAGATAGGTGCCCCGGGTTGAAAATTATTGCGGAAAGCGATAAAATCAAACCTCCCAGGTTTTTTCAAAATGGATGTAAAAACAGTGTGTTTTGCAGGGATCGTAGGGGAATTGGCATAGGAGTTGAAACTAAAGGTTTGCAGCACATAAGTCTGTCTTAAAGTGATCATTGCGCCAATTATTAAAACAACAATCAGTAAAATAAAAATGGGCGACTTAAAAAATGATCCGCCTGAATACATAGTCTACAATGTTAACAAATTAAATGCTGGAAATTTTAAGTTTTTTTCCCATCCATCGTCTAATGAATTACGTTTCTATTGTATAACATGAAAAACTTCGTTCCGCCCTTTTTAACAATTATTGTTTTATTCACCGTAAGCTGTGGAAGAATGCGTTCGGGTGATGCAGCAATTGCAGGTGATGTTGCCAGGGGAAAAGATAATTATTCCATTCATTATTCGGATGAAGAATGGAAATCAAAATTAACGGCTGGCCAATACTATATTCTCGTGAAAGAAGGCACTGAGGCTCCAGGTTCGGGGAAGTATGATCACTTTTATGAAAAGGGTACGTATTATTCTGCGGCAAGCCTGCAGCCTCTATTTAGCTCTGCGGCAAAATTCAACTCGGGTACTGGGTGGCCAAGTTTTTACGAGCCCATCAATAACGAGGCGGTGAAATTAATTGCTCATAATGCGCTCGGAATGGAAATAACCGAAGTTGTTGACGGTAAAACCGGCCTTCACCTTGGTCACGTGTTCGATGATGGGCCCGCGCCTACCGGAAAAAGATATTGTATGAACTCCGATGCACTGATATTTGTACCTGAAGGCGGCAAACCACCTACCGCTTCTAAATAAGAAATCTAAAATAAACACCATGAAATATATTATCACAACATTTTCATTTTTATTCATTTTCAGCTCCTGCGTACAATCGCAAATAAAAAATGTACAGTTTCCTGTGGGAGATAAAAGTAAGTCTGCAAACGAAGCAGTGGCGACCTTTGCAGAGGGCTGCTTCTGGCACTCCGAAATTGTTTTTCAAAGTTTGCAGGGCGTAAGGGATGCGGTGTCCGGTTACGCAGGCGGCACGGCGACCAATCCCAGCTACGAATCCGTTTCAACCGGCCAAACCGGGCACGCAGAAACCGTCCAGATATTTTACGACCCCGCCAAAATATCTTATGAAACACTGGTGCAGGCTTTTTTTGCCAGCCAGGATCCAACAGAGTTAAACAGGCAGGGAAATGATGAAGGCACACAATATCGCTCCGTTGCGTTTTACAGGAATAATAAAGAAAAACAAACTATTGAAGCAGAAATAAAACGCCTTACCGTTTCAAAAAAATACAATAACAAAATTGTAACGCAGGTTGTTCCGTTCACGAAATTTTATCCTGCTGAAGATTATCACCAGGAATACATTCACAACCATCCGGAAAATTCATATGTACGAAATGTTTCAATTCCGGATTTTGCATTCTTCAAAAATAATTTCAAGGGCAACTATAAATAAATGGAAATTTATTCTGCCGGAACGTCTTCCGGTTTGTAATAAATCTTCAACCACGTTACTGGCAATTCTCACCTCTTCTCTACACCTTTTGAAGCGCTTTCGGGGCGAAGCACCCTATCATCTTTGACAGCAATCTTTTGATCTTTTTTTAGGAAAATCTTCCCTCTTCACTTCTTTTAAATTTAATAAAGAAGTGAAATATGGCATTTGCTTTTCATCGATGATGATGTGTTTTCCGATACTATTTAGGGGGCTGGTGTGGTGTAGTCAATCTGACCCCTGCTATCGAAAATACAGGAGAACTACCTGCCCTTTGCGTCAAGATTTTCGTCGATGAGCAGTTGAACGTCCCTGATTTGGTCGTAGATTTTTTTCAGGCCCTGGTATGGGGTATTATTTTTCACGGCTTCTTCAAATACCCCCTGCAATTGACTGATTTCGAGGTTAAGACTTTTAATTGGCTGCATAGATAAGTGTTTATGACATGAATGCCTGTGAGTACAAAATTGCGGGAAAAATGGGGGATAACCGCAAGGTAGTCTTTATTAAGGTGGCATTGGATAAAACATAACATTAGCCCTTATCTTATTTAATTTGCTGCTGAACACTTACTCCTTTTTCCATGGCGGTTAAAAAACCAGTGAGGACCAGGATACCAGCACCGAAAAACGAGCTCAAAGGAGTTTAATTTCATTTCAATTTTTTATACTACCACCCTCTCAAATGCGTTGAATACTATTCCGGTTTCGGCAGAATGATTTTAATTTTTTTTGTCGATTATTTCACCATAGGTTTATTGCCTAAGAATACATTCGTTTAAATATTTGTGTATGATAGGCCACGAAAATTTTAAAACCGTAAGGAAAACGGTGGGCAGAGTTAGAAAATTCATGAAACATTTCGATCTTAACCTGTTCACCTCGCAGGCAAAACAGTTCCATGCATCGGAAGTGGCCGCGGTACTGGAAGGTTTGGATGATGAACAAATGTTCGCCGCGTTCCGGAGACTCGAGCCCTCCAAAAAAGTCTTGGTATTTGAATACCTGGAGCTGCCCAACCAGCAAAAGCTACTTACAGGCCTTGAGGATAAGGAAAAAGGATTTATTTTAAATGCCATGTCACCGGATGACCGTACGCTGCTGCTGAGCAGTTTGCCGGGCATTCAGGTAACCCGCCTGCTGAATCTTCTTAATCCACGCGAACGTAAAGAGGCCAGCGACCTACTTGGGTACACCAAAAAAAGCGTTGGCCGGCTGATGAACCCCAGATTCATCAGCTTATCTCCTACCATGACCATCGCGGAGGCACAGCATTTAATTTTAACTACAGGTATAGATAGTGAAGCAATAAACGTGGTATATGTTGTAAATGCAAAGAATATTTTAATTGACGACATCTCCCTTAGAAAATTACTATTGCACGACCGTAATAAACTGATTAGTGAAATAATGGATTACCATTTCACTTCATTAAATATTAAAGAAGATGTGGACACCGCCATTAATATGTTCAAACAATATGATCGTGTGTCTCTTCCCGTTATAAATAACGAAGGGCATATGCTTGGAGTGGTAACGGTGGATGACGTACTGGATGTTGCGGAAAGAAAAGATACAGCGGAAATACAAAAATTCGGGGGTGTTGAACAACTGGATTATCCGTATGTGAACACACCGTTTTTTGCGCTGCTTCGAAAAAGAGCGGGATGGCTGATCGTGCTGTTTTTGGGTGAGATGCTTACCGCAACGGCAATGGGTTACTTTGATAAAGAAATTTCCAAAGCTGTGGTACTCGCATTATTCGTTCCATTGATTATTTCCAGCGGAGGTAATAGTGGGTCGCAGGCGGCAACGCTGATCATTCGCGCAATGGCACTGCGTGAACTGAAATTTAAAGACTGGTGGTATGTGATGAGAAGGGAATTTTTATCCGGGCTTTCATTAGGCGCAATTCTGGGATCGATAGGTTTTATAAGAATAAGTGTGTGGCAGA
>JBDTMM010000306.1:0-3632 GCA_039934275.1 Flavitalea sp.
ACTGGTTAGTTTCTCATGGAATGGACTTTCGGTTTTCGGATTTGGATGATGCTTTTCAAGGGTTTGGATCGGACGGTTTGGATTTGGACTTAGTTGATTTTTACTACACAAAGATGCGTGAGCGCCACTTACTTTCCGAAAATTATGCAGAGGTTTTCCACAAAATGCGTGATTAATTCATTTCTACTAAATGATTTTACTTAGAGGTAGGGCATACCTCATCTGATCCCTTAGTAATCAAACAGTTCAGCATCGTAGTTGTACTAATCTTAAAGGTATTTACCGAAGTATTTTCATCACTACCCGAACGGATGAATGTGAATAACTTTGAGCAACTGAATCAGTGGCAAAGGAATAAAAGAAATCCCATTAAATAATTCCAGAAGTGTGTTCTCCCAGCCTTGCACTCTCCCCTTCATCGAGGTCGTCATTTGGAGATTTTGCACTCCAGTCAGGATCTTTTGAAATATCCTTATCCGCTTCATGATGCGCCTTCAGTACGTCGTTAGGAGCTTTGTTTCCGGTCTTTATATTTTTGTGATCACCCTCAGTAGGCTGGTGTTTGTTTTTGTCTTCCATAGTAAATTTTTAAATGGTAAACTAAATGTTGTGACTGTCCATTTTATAACAAGTCAATTTTTCTTTATTCCCTGATTATACCGCAACAGGAACTTGTTCTTTTATTTCTATTATTTCGTAATCGTCCAGTTTATCCAATTCAAGAACGGTGGTAACACCATTAGGAGAGATGTGATACATCGGTTTGAACTTTGCGTTCCATACCAGTTCATGAAAGGAGTAAGAAGTTCTGTGCATTACATTATTTGAAAAGATCGGATCGAAACCCGATACCTGAACATATAGTTCAAGATCGGCCTGCTCCATGTCTTCCGAAGAAAAATTTAATATAGGGCTTTCGGAATCGATGGGATGGACCACTGTCCAGTTCATACTCAGCGAATCTACACGCGAGCGTTCCAGTTTAAGTTCATAAAATTTATATTCGCTTTTACCATTGTCGGCCACTAACAATACAATGTTCACCACTATTTTGGCATCGGTAAGATGATGATGTGTTTTAAATGGAACAAGCCTGAACATCAGCCCTTTTCCACCCTGATAGGGAGCGATAAGGGCTTTTTCACTAAACTTTAAAAATGCCTGCGGACGCGTGAACCTTCCATATAATAAACCGGTAACAAGTGCAAAGAACATCCATCCTACCATCGCTTCAATGGAAGCAAAAAAGTCTGCCGAAAAACCGACCGGGTTTATTCTTCCATATCCAACGGTGGTGAACGTTTGAGTGCTAAAGAAAAACACTTCACTTACTTTCATAAATCCGCTTGAGGCGATGACACCTGTCAGTTGATTCATGCCAAGAAAAAGGTACAGGCAGGTAAACAACACATTTATTCCCAGGTACAAAAGCAAAATCATCGTAATAAACCGGAACCACGACCATTGCAGAATAGTGGAATATACGCTTATGCGTTGCCACAATGGAAGACCCGTTTTTTGAAGGTTAAAGGAACCATCTTTTTTAACGAAACGCTCGCCGATCTGGTTCGGTAGAACTCCGAACCCGGTATCTGTATTGGGTTTTGATAATTTATTTAATTTGGATAGTGACATAATACTGATGGCGAATTTAGCGAATCTTTGTATGGCACAATAATTATGCAAATAGTTAAGTCTCAAACTATTTGATATGGAAAACACGCTCAATTTACAATCTCCCTGGACCGAAGTAAAAGAAAAGCTCAAGGAGCATAACATAGCACTTACAGACAACGACCTAAACTTTCAGCCCGGGAAAGAAGGCGAACTACTCTCGCACCTTGCAGGCAAACTCCACAAGAGCAGGCAGGAAATAAAAGAATACATTGAAAGCGTGTCGTCAAATAAAACGCAGGCAGGCTAGGCTTTGCCATGTGTTTGCTGTATGATATTTTTCACAATACGTGGGAAGGGTTTTAGAGTGGCAACCATGGTATTGGTCATCCACTCCTTTCCAAATACAGATTGAATGATCCTGCCTGCGAATAACCTTTTACTGAACACCGATTTCCACCATTCGGTATAAGCCTGTTCAAATGCCTTCCTGGTTAATTTCCCGGATAAGTATTGCGAGATGAAAGCCGAGACCATTTTACCACTTTGCAAAGCCATGCTCATTCCATTACCGCAGAGTGGGGTAATTAATCCGGCGGCATCGCCCAGCATAATCACATGATCCACCACCTGTTCCTTTCTATCAAAACTTATCTGTGAAATGGTGAGTGGTTTGTCATACAGGCTGGCAGCATTTTCAAAAGTTTCACGGAGAAAGGGATTCCGGCTCAGTATCTTCTGTTCCATTTCCCTGATATTATTATTACTGCGTTTCAGGTTGGCCGCAGAGGTGAGATAACAAATGCAGGTTTTCCCATTTTCTATGGAAGAAATGCCGCAATAGCCACCCCTAAAATTGTGAAGTGCAATTACATTACGCGGGTGTTCCAGCGCTGCGTGGTATTTTATACCTATAAAATTATTCAACGCGCCAGCTTGGTGTTGTATAAAAGGACGCTTCCATTTTACATCGAGGTTGGAACGTTTTCCAAATGCACCGCAGCATATTCTCGAAGTGATGGAGCCGCGATTGTCAGAAAGAATAACAAAATGATCGTTTTCAAATTTCACCTCCTGCACCCGGTTGCCTTCACTGATAAATACATTCAATTGTCTTGCTATTTGCGCAAGTTCATCATCTATCTTAAATCTGCTGATGCCAATACCCCCCAATGGTAATTTTTGGGTGAGGCAGTTTCCATTTGGAGAAGAAAGTTCGAGTGTGTCTATTTGAGGAAGATCGTATTGCTCAAGCGGCAGGCCGAGTTCCTGTAAAAAAGCTTTCGATTCAAGACTGATGTACTCCCCGCATACCTTATGAAATGGATATTGTTCTTTTTCAAAGAGAATTACTTTTTGCCCCTGTCTGGCACAGACAATGGCCGTTGAAAGACCGGCCAGCCCTCCTCCAATTATCGCTACATCGTAAACGGTTTCATTGCTCATGTCCTACCGTTATTAAATACCTGAAGGCCCATTTCCAATCAATACTGTATTGATTTATTCCCGCCTTTAAAAACAAACCGTCCCATTCTTTTCTTATAAAACCACGGAGCACAGATATAGGCGCGTCGTTTTTTACAAGATACGATTTCGAAAAAAGGTTTGTTAATAACCCGATCGAATGAAAGGCTAGGCGATTCCGCTGAAGGTCATTAATAAAAAAACCACGCACGGAAAGCTGTACGAGCCAGTTCAGCATCAGTCCAAGTTGCTCATTGGAAAAATGGTGACAGAATAAGGAACTGAAAATAATATCGGGAGGCGTTTCGAAAATTACCGTGCTGTAATCCGAATGAATAAATGTTGCATTCAGTTCTTTACAATTTGTTTTGGCAAACCCGATGCAGGCCTCATTTAGGTCAACACCTATATATTTTATATTATGCCTCTTTTTGTTCCAATGGTGAATGGCTTTGAGATTATCGCCTCCTCCACAACCTATTTCTGCAATGATAAACTGATCGTGGGATCTCCTGATAAATTTTTTTACTCCTTGTATAGTGATGCGATGACCT
>JBDTMM010000307.1:0-3625 GCA_039934275.1 Flavitalea sp.
GACCGGGCTGGTAACCAGCAACAAAATGGATAAAACCATCACCGTTGCTATTGAAAGGAAAGTAAAGCACCCGATTTATGGAAAGTTCGTAAAGAAAACGACTAAGTTCCATGCGCATGATGAGAAGAATGAGTGTACGATCGGCGACACAGTGAAGATCATGGAAACCCGTCCGCTGAGCAAAACAAAAAGGTGGAGACTGGTAGAAGTGGTAGAGAAAGCGAAGTAATTTGTTTTCGGCGGAACGTTCTTAACTATACATGTTTTTAATTGCTGCAGCAAAGCGCTGCCAGCTCAAAGCTTAATAAAATGATTCAGCAAGAAAGTCGATTAAATGTAGCTGATAACAGTGGCGCTAAAGAGGTGTTATGTATTCGTGTTCTGGGGAACAGCGGCCAGGATTATGCTAAGATTGGAGACAAGATCGTCGTATCTGTTAAAGATGCCATTCCTGCGGGAGGCATTAAAAAAGGAACAGTTACCAAAGCGGTTATTGTTCGAACCAAGAACAAATTACGTCGTAAGGATGGTTCTTATATCCGTTTCGATGATAATGCGGTGGTATTGCTTAACGCATCGGATGAGCCTCGCGGCACGCGTATCTTCGGGCCGGTGGCCAGGGAACTGCGCGATAAGGGATATATGAAAATTATTTCCCTTGCCCCTGAAGTGTTATAAGCCCGGACCGGTAACAAAGAACAAGTATACAAGGAACATAAATTAATTCTCCGAAGGGAGTAAAAGAAAATAACAATGAGCAACAGATTCAAACCCAAGTTCAATATCAGGAAAGGCGATACCGTAGTGGTTATTGCCGGCGATGATAAGGATGTAAAGAAACCACGCAAGGTGCTGGAAGTTTTTCCTGATAAGGGCCGGGTACTGGTTGAAGGAGTGAACATTATCACCAAACATACAAAACCTTCTGCCCGCGATACCAAAGGCGGTATCGTTAAAAGAGAAGCTTCAGTGAATATCTCTAACGTTATGTTATGGGATGCCAAAACCGGCGCTGCTACCAAGATCAAGCGGACAAGGGAAGGCGGTAAACTGGTGCGTATTTCTAAAAAATCCGGCGAGGTTATTAAATAATTATATCAGCAATGAGCACAACACAACATCACCCAAGGTTAGTAAATAAGTACAAAAAAGAAGTTGTACCTGCTTTAATGAAGCGTTTTAATTACGACAGCGTAATGCAGGTTCCTCGTCTGGAAAAGATTTGTCTGAACCGCGGAGTAAACGGCGCTGTTACCGATAAGAAACTGGTAGATGTGGCAGTGGAAGAATTAAGCCAGATCACTGGTCAGAGAGCGGTGCCTACTTTGTCTAAGAAGGATATCTCCAACTTCAAATTGCGTAAAGCGATGCCGATTGGGGCCAGAGTTACGCTGAGAGGGGTAAAGATGTACGAATTTCTTGACAGGCTGATCGCTACTGCCTTACCGCGCGTTCGTGATTTTAAAGGTATCAATGAAAAAGCTTTCGATGGCCGCGGCAATTATACCCTGGGCGTTACAGAGCAGATCATTTTCCCTGAGATCGATATTGATAAAACCAATAAGATCACCGGTCTTGATATCACTTTCGTGACAACGGCAGGAACCAATGAAGAAGCATATGAACTGCTTAAGGAAATGGGAATGCCCTTCAGGAAAAAAGAACAGGCTCAATAAATTAAACAATAACAGGTTTCAGCTTGCCTCAACGCTTGGCCGGAACCGCAACTGAACATCGAAACTTAATATTATTATGGCAAAAGAATCAGTTAAAGCCAGGCAGAGAAAAAGGGAAAAAATGGTGGTTAAGTATGCCGACAAACGTGCAGAGCTGAAAGCGGCTGGCGATTGGAAGGCATTGGACGAACTTCCTAAGAATTCTTCCAAAGTGCGTTTGAAGAACCGTTGTCAGCTAACCGGCCGCCCAAGAGGGTATATCCGTTACTTTGGCTTGTCAAGGGTTATGTTTCGCGAAATGGCGCTGAATGGTAAGATTCCCGGCATCAGGAAAGCAAGCTGGTAGTCAGTATTGGCTGCGGGTGAGCCGGTAAAAGAATAACATTTACAATTACACAATTGAATATAACATGGTAACAGATCCTATAGCAGATTTCCTTACGAGAGTTCGTAACGCACAGTTGGCGCAACACAGAATTGTGGAAATTCCTGCATCGAACCTGAAGAAGCGTATGACGGAAATATTATACGACCAGGGCTACATCCTTAAATACAAGTTTGAGGATGATAACAAACAGGGCGTGATCAAGATCGCTCTTAAATACGACGCCGTGTCGAAGGAACCCGCTATCCGTTCACTGGAAAGGGTTAGCCGTCCTGGTTTACGTCAGTATGCCAGCCCTGCTGAATTCAGAAGAGTGAAGAATGGTCTTGGTGTAGCTATATTAAGCACCTCTAAGGGAGTGATGACCGACAAACAGGCCAAGTCACAGAATGTGGGCGGCGAAGTGCTGTGCTATATTTATTGATCTTTAAAAATTTAAGCGACTATGTCTCGTATAGGAAAACAACCCGTAATAACGCCATCAGGAGTAACTGTAACAGTAGGAAAGGACAACTTACTTACCGTTAAAGGCCCTAAGGGTGAACTGAAGCAGCTTATCGACCGGGATATCACCATTGAAGTAAAGGATGGCCAGGTAGAATTTAAGAGGCCTACAGACCAGATCAGGCATCGCGCCCTTCATGGTTTGTACCGTTCATTGGTAGATAATATGGTAAAAGGCGTTACCGATGGATTCAAAAAGAATCTGGAACTGGTAGGGGTAGGTTTCAAAGCCTCCAACCAGGGTAATCTTTTAGATCTTTCATTAGGTTTTTCGCATAATATCATTTTCGAAGTGCCTAAAGAACTAACAGTAAAAACCGGCCAGGAAAAAGGGGATAACCCCAAAATTTACCTGGAAGGGATAGATAAACAACTGATCGGCCAGGTTGCCGCCAAATTACGCGGATTGCGCAAACCAGAACCGTACAAAGGAAAAGGCGTTAAGTATGTGGGAGAAGTGGTTCGTCGTAAGGCTGGTAAGGCTGCTGGTAAATAATCCGGTTACATTTCAAAATAACTAATAATAAATAGCAATGGCTACTAAACTAATCAGAAGGCAAAGAATTCGCCACGGGATCCGTAAGAAGATCGCTGGTACGGCTCAGAAGCCAAGATTATCTGTGTTCAGGAGTAACAGTGACATATACGTGCAGTTGATAGATGATGATAACGCTGTTACACTGGCCTCCGCTTCTTCCAGGGATAAGGATATTGCAGCCCAGAAGGCTACAAGAGTAGAAAAATCTAAAATGGTGGGAGAAGCCATTGCAAGAAAGGCAGTAGAACTGGGTCTTCAGAATTGTGTATTTGACCGTGGAGGCAACCTGTACCATGGCCGGGTGAAAAGTGTGGCAGAAGGCGCAAGACAAGGCGGCCTGGTGTTCTAATACTAATTATAATCCTGCCTGGCGAAAGCCGGGTTCTAATTTCAAATTGAAGTAATGGCAAAAGTAAATTTAAACAGGGTTAAACCCGGCGACCTGGAACTTAAAGAGAAAGTGGTGTCTATCAACCGCGTGGTAAAAACAACCAAGGGCGGTCGTGCATTTAGTTTTTCTGC
>JBDTMM010000308.1:0-3602 GCA_039934275.1 Flavitalea sp.
TGTCGCCCATTTCCCAGAAATTATCTTTTTTATTTCCTTTTAATATCCTGTTTTCGGGAACATATTTTTTCCATTCGTTAAAAGATTCGTCGTCGGCAGCCAATGATTCTTTTTGATCGCCTTCAAAAACGGTGACGTATAATTTATCCTTATCGAGGTTATATATTTCTGTAAGCAATTCCCAACTCCAGGCAATGGCTTCTTTTTTAAAATAATCGCCAAAGCTCCAGTTGCCGAGCATTTCGAACATGGTATGGTGATAGGTATCTACCCCCACTTCTTCGAGGTCGTTGTGTTTTCCGCTAACACGAAGGCATTTTTGCGTGTCGGCAATTCGAAGATGCCCGGGTTTTTTATTTCCGAGAAAATAATCCTTGAACTGGTTCATACCGGCATTTGTAAAAAGCAGTGTAGGATCGTTTTTAATTACGATTGGTGCAGAGGGAACGATAGTATGAGCCTTGGAACGAAAAAAGTCAAGAAATTGCTGACGGATCTCTGCGCTTTTCATCATAAACAGAACAATTGTTGATCTCGGTTGAGCTATGGATAAATTTGTTTACTTTGGCTGGTTTAAAAGTGGTGCAAAATTAAGTAAATGTAAGCACTGCTTAGCTACTGGAAGCCCGGCTGCAAACGGCACAAGCTTTATTAATGAAAAAGATAAAGTACTTCTATAACACTAATTCACTTCGATATGAAAAGCTGGAGACCCCACTTAGGGTTAAGCTTTTAAGGGTTCTCGGTTTTTTATCCGCCGCCATCGTTACCGCTATTATTATTGTTTCCATTGCTTACAAGTACTTTCCTTCTGCCAATGAAAAAAGACTTTACCAGGAAAATGAAGAGCTTCGCGAAGATTTTCTGGTGCTGGAAGACCGATCAAAAAAAATTCAGGACAGGGTAGGTGAACTTGAAGAGCGCGATAATGAGGTGTACCGCGCGATTTTTGAGGCGAGCCCGATCCCCGATAGCGCCCGGACAAAAGAACTGGAAAAACAGAAGGAAATTAAATTGGTCCTCAGTCTCGATCGCTTCGACCTTGAACATTCCATTGCCAATACACTGGATACGCTGGAAAGAAGGATGGTTTTCCAGGATAAATCTTATAACCAGATCAACATATTTATAAAAAATAAGGAACAGCTCCTGGCTTGCACACCTGCTATTCAACCGGTAAGTAATGCCGATCTGAAGCGGGTTGCATCGGGTTTTGGATACCGCATCGACCCGATATATAAAACCCCCAGATTCCATGCGGGCCTCGATTTCACTGCGCCACAGGGAACACCCATTTATGCAACGGCAAATGGAGTGACCAAAACCGCCGGTAACACCGGAAACGGTTACGGTAACCACGTTGTAATAGAACACGGCTATGGTTATGAAACGTTGTATGGCCACATGTTAAAAGTGAAGGTGAAACCCGGCGAACGCGTAACAAGAGGCGAGATAATCGGCTATGTGGGCAGCACCGGAAAATCAACAGGACCTCACTGCCATTACGAAGTTCACAAGAACGGAACAAAAATAGATCCGGTGTATTTCTTTTATAATGACCTCACTGCGGAACAGTTCAATCATATTATAAAACTTGCCGCTGCCAGCAACCAAAGTTTTGACTAAAACCAGGGATGCTTATTTAGGTAAAGTGCCCCGCCAAACGTAAATTTACATCCTTGTTTCAACCTCCTGATATACTAACATTGGCCTATAAACATCCTGTAATGCAGGGTGAAATGCAGCTTCTTCATGAGCGCGAACAGGCTATCCCCGGATCAGTTCAATACACCTTCAAACGTTTTGAGCGAAACCCGCAATGGAACATGGATGATACGGGCATGATGGCGTATCATTTTAAAAAAGATAGCCAGAAAGATAATTACCTCGAGCTGAAATTTTGCGTCACGGGTAATGTTTACTGTAACCAGAAAGATATTTCCTGTGCCAGGTGCAAAGTTGAACGCGTCGGAAATTGCAAGGGAAAAGTTGATACGATCGACATTTTAAGTTTTAAATTTTCCAATCATCATCTTTCCCAGTTTGCAAAGTTTGCAAGCCCGGGTAATACGCTAACGGATGATATTCTGAATTTCAGGCACCCT
This sequence comes from Flavitalea sp., assembly GCA_039934275.1. GTDB lineage: Bacteria > Bacteroidota > Bacteroidia > Chitinophagales > Chitinophagaceae > Flavitalea. The sequence continues at coordinate 2,106 of JBDTMM010000308.1, forward strand.
TCTTCTTTTTCTAAAATATTATCCATTTGCGGAAGAAGTTCAATGGTGCTGGAAGCATTGCTAAACCATTCTTACACTGATAGCCTCGAAAATATTTACATCAATGCTCAAACACAGATGTTGCTGTTGTACAGCCTTGAGTGTATGATTGGCGATAAGGATGTAGAAAGTTTTCAGTGTAAATTTCTTGCAAACGGACTTGACCGCGAAAAGATCATTCGCAGCAGGGAAATATTATTACAGCATATTGGTGAACCCATCACTATTAAGGAACTGAGCCGCAAAGTGGCGATAAATGAATGTTACCTGAAAAAAGGTTTCAAGGAGTTGTTTGGTACAACCATTTTCGATTTTTACCAGAGCCAGCGCATGGAACACGCGCGTTACCTGCTTTATGAAAAAGGACTAAGCGTAACAGATGTTTCCGCGATGCTCGGATATTCTTCCATCTCCCATTTTTCCACTGCTTTCAAAAAACATACAGGCCTTAAGCCTTGTGAACTATTGCTGCATTAAGCAATGGCTTTCAAACTTTCTTTTGCTGCATATATCGTTTTATCTAAATCTTCTACAGTAAGGGCGTTGCTTAAGAACCACGATTCAAATGCGGACGGAGGTAAATAGATACCGCGGGAAAGCATGGCGTGAAAGAATTTATTGAAGAATTGATTATTAGAAGAAGAGGCATCAACAAAGTTTTTCACCGGCGTTTTGCTAAAGTGAATACTGATCATTGACCCTACGCGATTGATGACATAGTCGATATTTGCTTCGCTGATAACCTTATGCAAACCCGCTTCGAGATAGGCGCCTTTTTGTTCGAGTTGTTTATATATTTCTGGATTTTCTTTTAGTGTTTTTAACAAACATATTCCTGCCGACATAGCTATTGGATTTCCGCTGAGGGTTCCTGCCTGGTACACCTTTCCGAGCGGCGCAATGTGCGACATGATTTCTTTTTTACCTCCAAAGGCACCGACGGGCATGCCGCCGCCAATAACTTTACCAAAAGTTACGAGGTCAGCATCGATATGTAATGTTTGTTGCGCACCGCCAGCGGATAAACGAAAACCTGTCATTACCTCGTCAAAAATTAAAATAATTCCTTCGCGTGTGCATATTTTTCTGATTGCTTCAACAAAACCTTTTTCTGGCGGAATGCACCCCATGTTGCCAGCAACGGGCTCAATAATAATGGCTGCAATTTCCCCGGGATATGCTGCTACCAAAGTTTGTACCGCTTCGATATTATTATAGGGAGCAGTGAGTGTGTCGAGGGCAACACCTTCTGTTACACCTGGAACTACCTGTATATCGAGTGTTGCCAAACCGCTTCCTGCCCTTACTAAAAAGGAATCGGCATGACCGTGATAGCAACCTTCAAATTTTATAAATTTATTTCTACCGGTATAACCACGCGCAAGTCTTAACGCACTCATGCACGCTTCAGTGCCGCTATTCACCATGCGCACGAGATCGATATTTGGTGCCATGGAT
>JBDTMM010000309.1:0-3523 GCA_039934275.1 Flavitalea sp.
AGATCGTGGCAAATGTAAGCGTTTAATTAATTTTATAGGTTAACTGGTATTATAGATGAAAGTTTTCAAATTCGGTGGTGCAAGCGTAAGCACATTAGAAAGGATAGGCAAGGTTCGCGACATTTTAAAAAGTAATCCAAACGAAAAAATACTGGTAGTGATTTCCGCAATGGGAAAAACAACCAACGCGCTTGAAAAAGTCGCTGAAGCCTTTTTCGATGGAAAACAGGAACAGGCGCTCACTCTTTTCGGCACCATAAAGAGCCAGCACCTAAATCTAGCGAAGCAAATACTCGTACTGCAATACAACGAAGCCTACTCACGACTGCTCGATATTTTTACAGAATGCGAATGGCTTCTACACGACAAACCCGTTCGCGCATACGATTATTATTATGATCAGATCGTTTGCGCCGGCGAACTGCTTTCTACCTGCATCATGAGCGCATACTTCAACGAAGAAAAGATCGATAATAAATGGATTGACGTGCGCGACATTTTCCGTACAGACAATACCTTCCGCGATGCATTGATAGACTGGAAATTCACGCAGAAAAAAGTAAATGAAGAGATCATCCCGGTATTCAATTCTACCAATATCATTGTTACACAGGGCTATATCGGTGCAACGGCCGACAACGAAAGCACCACGCTTGGCCGCGAAGGAAGTGATTACACCGCCGCTGTTTTCGCCAATATGTTAAATGCTTCCGGGCAAACCATCTGGAAAGACGTGGAAGGGGTGATGAATGCCGACCCGAAAGAATTTAAGGATGCTATTTTTATCCGCGACCTTAATTATGAGGAAGTAATTGAAATGGCCTACTATGGTGCGCAGGTCATTCATCCCAAAACCATAAAACCCCTGCAGAATAAAAATATTCCGCTGTATGTGAAATGTTTTTTAGACCGGGATCTTCCAGGCACCACCATATCCGATCAGCTGCTGCACAACCTCCCTCCTATAATCGTAGTAAAAAAACAACAGGCACTTATTCACCTGCACACTCGTGACTTTTCCTTTGCGGGAGAAGAACCCGTTGCAAAATTATATACCTTACTTGCCGGTTTGCACATCCAGCCAAACCTCTTGCAAACAGGTGCGGTTCGTATAGACATTTGTATAGACGACAAAGCGGAAAAGATCGAGAAACTAGCGCTGTCCGCGTCGGAATTATTTGATGTTCAGGTGGAAAAAAATCTTTCCCTGGTAACGGTCAGGCATTACCGTGAAGAACAGATCCAGGAATTGATAAAAGGAAAACGCATTCGTCTAAAGCAACAGTCGCCCGAAACCATTCAAATGGTAGTGACTGGTTAGATAATCAGTACCAGAAGTATAATTAGCAGTGAAATACCAAAACCTACCCAAGCCCATTTAATAACATTTGAATCGTCCATAATATATGCGATCAGCACCCCCACTACGGACAACAGTAATCCAAGTATGAATCCTCCGATGTTGAAATCCGATGTATCCACACCTCCAGACATCATCCTTAATTCGGATTGTGGATTTGCCTTAAGCTCTCTTTTCAGTCTGTGCTGAGCGATTTTCAGGGAAATCTTTTGTGGAATGGTCATCTTCTCTCCGGTTATCTCTTTGTATTTTCTTGGAGTTAAGGTTACAAAATCCTGAATGTTCATGGTTGGTAAGGTAGCTGTGGCGCTTTCCTTTTTAGCAGGATCAGGATTTAACGAAGGAAGTGTAAGTGCTGAAGAAGGAAAAGAAAAAAGAGTAAGTGCAAATACCAATATGGAAAACCTAAGGATGTTTTTCATTGTCAATGTTTTGGCAATTAATTGTTTATTTAAAATACGTAAATATTGTGCCAATAAAAAACCCCCATTCGATATAAATGGGGGTTTTTTATATTACAGCATGTATTATTTTACTTCTTCATATTCTGCATCTGTTACATTTTCACTGCCGCTTTGTGCATTTTGAGGTTCACCATCGGAAGGGTTGGCACCTGCAGCGCCCGCTTCACCACCAGCCTGGGCCTTGTATATTTCTTCTGAAGCTGCGGTCCATGCAGTATTCATTTCCGCCATCGCCGTGTCTATCGCTGAAAGGTCCTGCGACTTGTGCGCGTCCCTCAACTTATTAAGCGCACTTTCAATTGGAGCTTTTTTATCTGCAGGGATCTTATCACCATATTCTTTCAACTGCTTTTCAGTCTGGAATATTAAACTGTCGGCCTGGTTTATCTTTTCCACTCTTTCCCTTGCTTCCTTATCGGTAGATTCATTTGCCTTCGCTTCATTCTTCATCTTTTCAATCTCGTCCTTTGTAAGTCCGCTACCTGCTTCAATCCTTATCTTCTGTTCTTTTCCTGTGCCTTTATCCTTTGCGGTTACGTGCAGTATACCATTGGCGTCGATGTCGAATATTACTTCCACCTGGGGTACACCACGCGGTGCAGGGGGAATTCCATCTAGGTTGAACATACCCAGGCTCTTGTTCTGTGAAGCCATCGGCCTTTCACCCTGTAATACGTGAACCTGCACTCCGGGCTGGTTATCACTCGCCGTACTGAAGGTTTCAGATTTTTTGGTTGGGATAGTGGTATTCGAATCGATGAGCCTTGTCATTACACCGCCCATTGTTTCAATACCGAGGGAAAGAGGCGTTACATCAAGCAACAACACATCTTTCACTTCGCCGGTAAGTACTGCACCCTGTATGGCTGCTCCCACTGCTACCACTTCATCCGGATTTACACCCTTGCTTGGTTTACGTCCGAAGAATTTTTCAACGATATCTTGCACTTTGGGGATACGTGTGCTACCACCCACCAAAATCACTTCATTGATTTCGGATACTTTAAGGTTTGCATCTTTCAATGCCTGTTCGCAGGGCTTGAGGCATCTTTCAAACAAAGTATCAGCGAGCTGTTCAAATTTTGCACGGGTAAGTTTTTTCACAAGGTGTTTTGGAACGCCATCCACTGCTGTGATATAAGGAAGATTGATTTCAGTTTCTGAAGAAGAAGACAATTCAACCTTTGCTTTTTCAGATGCTTCCTTCAGACGCTGAAGCGCCATAGGATCTTTTCTAAGATCTACTGCTTCTTCGGCTTTAAATTCATTAGCGAGCCAGTCCATGATCACTTTATCAAAGTCATCACCACCAAGGTGTGTATCTCCGTTAGTGCTCTTCACTTCAAATACTCCTTCGCCAAGTTCCAGCACCGATACATCGAATGTACCACCACCAAGGTCGAACACCGCAATCTTCATATCGTGCGCCTTTTTATCTAAACCGTAAGCGAGCGCCGCTGCTGTGGGTTCGTTAACGATGCGCCTTACCGTTAAACCGGCGATCTCTCCGGCTTCTTTTGTTGCCTGCCGCTGAGCATCATTAAAATAGGCGGGCACAGTGATCACGGCTTCGTTAACTTCCTGTCCCAGGTAATCTTCTGCGGTTTTCTTCATTTTCTGAAGTACCATAGCAGAAATTTCCTGTGGCGTATATAAACGGCCATCTATGTCAATACGTACGGTATTATTGTCACCTTTT
>JBDTMM010000310.1:0-3512 GCA_039934275.1 Flavitalea sp.
CGCGTTTTCAAATAACGATTATAAAAAAGTGTATTCCTGTAAAAAGATGGCAGACATTTTCGGGAATTACTTCAAGAATCCGGAAGAAGAACGAGCATCCTCCGAAATAATCGATGCACAAAAAGACGCACCGACAGACCAGGAGCAGGGCCAATAAAAAAATGTATCCGGGAAATTAGTTAACGCTTATATGCGAGCATCCATTCGTAAATATTTACACTGTCACTCTCTTTGTAATTAGGATCCATAGTACGCGTCCAGCAGTCGTGGTTCGACTTGCCCTCTCCCACCTGGAAAGTAGTAAAACGCGGAGGTATTGAAGGATTGTAACTATTTAATACATCGTTCCATTTCACCGATTCGGTATAAGGCCATGCCTGGTCATCTAAGTTATGAAAATGCCATATAGGTAAATTTGTGTTTACCATTCTCTGGCACTTGGCCTCAAGACTATCATCTATATAAGGCACTCCAGCCATTGCCGTAAGGGCGGCTATCGTACCCGGATAATCTCCGGCGTAGTTACACAATTGCTGCGCACCAAGACTAAACCCTACGAGGTATATCCTCGAAGTATCCACCCTGTAATTTGCAACAGAATATTTGAGGAGTTGGTCTACTTCATCAGATTGTATGAATCTTTTCAGCTGAGGAGCCATGACGATAAATGAAAAATTTTCGCCATCCACATTGAACATCGGGGGAAAGGTTTTATTATTCAGGAGTTTGGGTACGCCCGCGGCAAGCACTTTCACCAGGTCCGAATCCCCATTACCGTACTGACCGCCACCATGAAAAAAAATCATCAGTGGATATTTGTGATCCGATTCGCTATAATGTGCAGGCAGGGCAGAATAATAGCCCAGGATATTTTCGCTAATCTTGTGCTTTTGGGCAGTTAAAACAGCAGGATCTGTTTCGGGGATTTGAGGCACCTCCACTACCGGGGGATCTATTTCATCTCCACCCCCATTACCATTGGTTGGAAGTTGGACCGACCCTTTACGGCACGAAACCATAATCACAACAGATACAATAAATACAAGGCTGTATTGAAAAAATTTTCGCATAACTATTCAAAAAAGGGAAGTAAGGATTAAACCCTTAAATACAATAAATGTACCGGAGGTTGAAAACTACAAATAATAAAAGTTTAAAGTTTCAGCTTTATAATACGTACTATTTAAACAGAAGGATGAACACCTCAGCCATCAGGCATAATGAATTGAATACCAAGGCCCGGAGCTTCACTTACTGTGAGTTTTCCATTAACATAAGTAAGACCGGTTGCAGTGTCCCTGGCCAATAATAATGGGCCATCGGCATCTGCAAAATCCACATCCGGCAGTAAATGGGCAATGGCTGCAGACCCTATTGTGGATTCGTTCATGCTTCCTATCATCACTTTCAGACCAAGGCTTTTGGCCGATTTGATCATCCTGCGGGCGGGAGTTATGCCACTGCACTTTGTAAGTTTGATATTGATCCCATGGAAATGTCCCACGCATTTTTCTACATCTTTTTCCGTAACACAGGATTCATCTGCCACTAAAGGAACCTGCGAACGCTGAAAAAGGATTTTCATTCCTTCCCAATCATCCTTTGCAAGTGGCTGTTCAATAAATTCAACATTAAGATCCTTAAGAATGGACGTCATTTTTAAGGCTTCATCCAAAGTCCACCCGGCATTAGCATCCACCCTGATTTTTGAGGCAGTTGTTTCGCGGATCGCTTTTATAATACCGATGTCATCCTGTGTGCCCAGTTTGATTTTATAAATGGGCCAGGGGTTGTTACGGATTTTATCAAGCATAACGCCGAGCGTGTCTATACCAATGGTATAATCGGTAAGTGGAGCAGTATTAAAATCAAGCCCCCAGCATTTATACAATGGCTGCCGCAGCATTTTGCCAAACAAATCCCAGGCTGCAATGTCTAAAGCACAAACAAGAAAATTATTTTGCGGAAGAAGATGATGAAGATAATGCCAATATCGCTCCGGATCTGTAAGTGCATATTTTTCAATAAAGGATTTCTTCTTTTCAATATCCGCAATCATGTTCTCTACGGTAATATTGTAATAGCTGATGGCTGGTGCTTCGCCATATCCTTTTATTCCCATGTGCTCCAACTCCACCACCAGGCAAGACTGATGGGTTTTGGTACCATGCGAAATCGTAAATGGATAAATAAATGGGTTGTTGTATGACCAGTACCTTATTTTCATCGGCCGCTCGCTTCCACAAATTGTTTTAATTCGTCATTAAATTCTTTTTCTTTCAGCAACTCTTCAAGGTTCATGTGCATCCTGTATCTCCAGTAATGATGTACTATGGCAGGAATATTTATTCTTTCTGAAAGATGGTTCGGGCACCGGATAAATTCATCGATACCCATGATATCCTGAAGTTGGAAAATGCTCCAAATGGCTGGTGAATTAAGATGTTGTAAAACGATTGCTTTGTTTACCCACGCATCGCAGGTTTTTGGTGCTTCGCCTGCCTGTTCCAATTCCTGATTAAAAAATCGCTGTGTTGTGTCCCTGTTTTCTTCCCACCACGAACGGATAGTGCTCATGTCATGTGTAGAGGGCGTAACCACAGATAAATAAGGTGCATCGTTAGGATTGAAAAATAGTTTGGTTTCCTCTTTAGGCATTCGTTGTATCTCCAGGCTAAGAATACCTAATAATTTCATTACCTGCGGAACACAGTGTGGTACCATTCCTAAATCTTCTCCACATATAAGCATGTTCGTCGCGCGTTTTAGCGATGGCAATTTTTTCATCGCCTCTTTTTTCCAGAATCCATCCTGCCTCCGGTAAAAATAATCGTCATACATCGCTTTTAATTGCTGCTGTATGTTCCAGTCGAGATGGCGGAAAGAAGTAGTATCGGGCATAGATATGCGAAAATGAAACTGCTGCCCGTTAGAATCCTTTTCCTCAAATAAAATAACGTTAGAAATAAGTTCGTATAATCCATCGCGGATATTATTATTTTCAGTATTCTGTTCCAGTTCGCAGAAATATTTTTCTATTTTTCTTTGCGTTGAATAGACATCTGGCAATGCATAGCTATGATTTCCTGTTGAAACCAGGAAGGGAAAAAATTTTTCCTTATTCGGTCCGAATAATTCCCACAGAACCGCATCAGTTATATAGGGTTTGCAGAAACGATAATAATTAAACCACATTCCCCGCTGAGCAAATTCATAAACGTGTATCGGAAGCGCCGGATTAAAAATGCCCATGATACCCTGAACGGATTCAATAGGAATGTTCCATATCCTGAAAAATCCAAGTATATGATCTATTCTGAACGCATCAAAATATCTTGCCATTTGCTCGAACCTGCGTCTCCACCATTTAAAATTATCGAGCGCCATCACTTCCCAGTTGTAAGTAGGAAATCCCCAGTTTTGTCCCTTTACCGCAAAATCATCCGGAGGCGCACCTGCCTGCACATTCATGTTGTATAATCCAGGATCAACCCATGCATCGCAGCTGTTCC
>JBDTMM010000311.1:0-3509 GCA_039934275.1 Flavitalea sp.
GATCCAGCAGGAAGCAGAAAAAATAGGCATTGACAAATTCTTGTCTAAACCTGTAAAGCTAACTGAGCTCGTCAACTTACTAAATTTTGTTTTTGACAAATCCGTTGTGCTCAAAGATTCCAAAACAGCTATCCCAAAAATCGCCAGATTCTCAGACCGTGTTCAAGTGCTGGTGGCCGAGGACAACGAAATGAACATGCTTCTGATCACGGAAGTTTTAAGTAATATGGGCCTGGATGTTATTCCTGCCTCAAGTGGCCAGGAAGCCCTGGAACAGCTCGCACAGCATGATCCGGCCCTGATTTTTATGGACATCAATATGCCAATAATGGATGGCTTTGTGGCAACGCAGATGATCAGAAAATTGGATGGTCCCAAAAGCGCTATTCCGATAATCGCACTTACCGCAGACGCGATGAAGGAAGACAAGGAAAGATGTCTTTCGGTAGGTATGAACGACTTTGTGTCTAAACCTTTCAGGCTAAAAGAGATAGAATTTATTCTGAAAAATTATTTGTATAACCGGGCTGCCTAGTACAATTGCAGGTTGAATGGTCTTCGATTCAACCTGCTACTCAACGTGGCAGATGGCAGCAATTAACTCAACGGGACTTTTGTTAGACAGATTTTACCATTGATTTATTTGAACATCCATATAAATTGTTAAGCTACCCAATGAGACAAATCCCTTTCCACAATAGTACTCAAATCCGCCACCCCTCCTTTCAATTCTTCCTTCAGTCTTCCCCTCACATTCTCATTCATTTTTTTCCGTGGTTTGCTTTGGATGTTCCTTTTGTAAAGCAGTTTCATTATTAAACCACGGAGCGATCTGAAAGGAATGATCACTCTCGCAATTTTTTGTAAAATCGAAGGAGGTTTTTTGATCATGCGGTGCAATCCAAAATGCTGGACCCTTTTATTTGCATTGATCACATTCGTTTGAATATTTATTTCCGGATCAACTCCAAGAAAAGAAAATGTTTCCGCCACTACTTTTTTGGTATCAGCAACAAAATCATCATATACAATAATCTTCACATTCGCTCTTCCAAAAACATCAAAATACCTTTTTACCTGCTCCGAAAACGAAACGCTATCAATGTAAGGAGGTAATTCATAAAAGTCGATGGCATTTGGCTGGTTCAATCCTTTTCTGCGGAGCACATCAAGCTTTAATGCTTTTTGAAAATTCGAAACATCTTCATTCCCATCATACAAATGTTGACTATGAAGAGAATAAATAACCTCCACCGGATTTCTTAACATGATGATGATCTTCGCATCCGGTGCGAATGATTTTATTTCGGCAGCTGCGGTGGATGAATACAGGTACCATACCGAAGCTTCTCCCTTAATTTTCTTTTCGTTTGCAGCTTCAAATTCCCTCATGTATTCGGCCTTTGAAATCCTGCCTTTCATTTTTAGATCTTCACCAAAAAAATGCAATTCCTTCACAGCCATGAAAACATCTGGATGCTTTTTCAAATAATGATTCATCGCGGTGGTTCCCGATTTTGGAGCGCCTACTACAAAGAGATTCGGTGTATTCAATAGTAGTTTTTGATGTGTTGAAATGCTGTAGTGTAAATATTCAATTTTTTCCTCACAAAATAATACATCAGGCTGTTCCAGGCAGTAAGACTTATGGCCGCTGCTATAGAAACCCCAATAATCCCAAATTTGGGTATTAAAATAATGTTCAGCGTTATATTCAGCAATACACTTATACTTAAACTTATAATGGAATACTTCTGGTTTCCCGACATCAGCAGTAATATGCCTACCGAACCGTACATTATATTCACCAACTGACCGCAACATAAAATGACCAATGCCTTCGAAGCGCCGAATAGATCAACCCGAAAAAAACCAAGTACCTGGTGCCTGAATAAAATAATGCCCAGTACCACCGGAACGCTGATCAATAACACAAACCTCGCGCTCTGGGTTACCAGTTTTTGCAACTGCTCCTTTTCATTTGTAATGATCATCTTCGGAATCAATGGCGATATAACAAAATTAATAATGAACAATGCAATACCAATCACCTCGCTCACCTTCAATATTATATTATAAACGCCCACTTCTTTATTGCTACCTAAAATTCCAAGTAAAAATATATCCACTCTCGAGTTCATCACCACCAGAATATTCAGCAAAAAAAATCCGAAAGCTGATTTTATCCAATAAGCAGTTTCATATTTCGCAATGACGTTTTTAATTTTTGGGATGACTATACGGGCATGAAGTATCCACGTAATCAGTAAGGTTATAAATATTGCTGCCCCACCAATAATAATTAACTCTGGTAAATCGGTTTTTTTCTTCAGAAAGTAGAATACGGAAATAGCAATCAGCATTAAAAGTGGTCTGACAACCTTTTCGTTTACCTGGCTGAATATTATTTTCTTCAAACCCTGTAACGAACCTTGTAAAACGGCTCCCAAGGATAAAAGCGGTAACAAGATTAAAAAGATCAGGTAATAGTGATCGATTTTTATTATCGCCTGCAGATGCATCTGGTTAATCACAACTACCGCAATGATGCCGGTAAGCAATGAGCCCACAACAGCAAAAAGAATGGCAAAATGGATAACCCCTTTTAATTTTTGATAATTATGGCTATGTTCATGCACAGCGTTTTCTTTTAACAACAGTGTATCTAAGCCCATTACAGAAAAACCTGCCAGCAACGCGAGCAGGTTAAAAATATATACATACGTTCCGTAATCCTCCATTCCCGCTATTCTTACTAAAACCAAATTGACAATAAAAACAAGCGCCATCGAAAGGCCCTGCAGTAAAAATAGTTGCAGCACTCCCCTTTGAGTATAAGATGATAAAATGCGCTTATTTATTTTCATTGATGAAACGGATAATTTTATCGCACGACTCACTGACGGATTCTTTGTCTGTTTCAACTACAAGGTCAGGCACTGAAGGTATTTCAAACGGATCATTTACACCACTAAGGTTACTGATCCTGTTCGCATCGTTTTCAGGTAACAACGCTTTGCTGTACATACCCTTCGTATCCCTGCGGATCAATTCATCGAGACTGCATTTGATGTATATCGTTTTTACCTGTTGGTACGAAGCCGAAACTTCTTCCCTTATATCTTTGTATGGGTTAATGGCGCAAATGATGGGAATTACATGGTATTGGGCCAATTTGCCCGCTACAAAGGCAAGTCGCCTGATGTTAGTGTGCCGGTCCTCCTTTGAAAAGCCCAGGTCGCGGCATAGGAATTTGCGGTATTCGTCTCCATCAATGATTTCGATATTGACATTTTGGTTGTCGAAATGTTTCTTCACTTCTATGGCCAGTGTCGACTTGCCGCTTCCTGAAAGTCCACAAAACTGAATGATCATCCTGTTATTTTTAATCGTAGCAGGTTTCAAAGATATTCTTCTGCTTCAATAAAATACATCAGATTGAGCACTAATGAAACTTTATTCCTGTAAGAAATGATTTTTTTGATAGTTTCGTGCACTTTCATATGAAA
>JBDTMM010000312.1:0-3501 GCA_039934275.1 Flavitalea sp.
CCTTTTTCTTTGAAAACATTTGTTCCGGAGCCATCTCATCAAAAAAAGGAAGCAGTGGTTTTACCGAAGAAATTTCTTTGTCAACCAAGGTAATAGTATTCAGTTCCGGCTCTTCTTCCAACACAGGAACGATCAGTGCACCGTTTTCTTTCTTCAACCTGTTTTTCCTTATTTCCTTAACGGGCAGTTGTTCTGTAATATCCGGAATAATTTCCCCATCGGGCTCCTCGTTCAGTTTATTACCAAACCTAACAGTAGACGGCACATTAAATGCGGGATTAAATCTCCAGATAATGTATGCCAGGCCGCCAACAATTAAAACGGCGGTGGTACCAAAGGCGCCAAGTACATTGGATAGCCATCCCGACATCAGTTTGCCCATTTCCCCGCCCCAGTTAAAGGTAAAACCCTTGCCCATAAATGCGAGTGCAACGCTGAAATATAAAACACCTGCAAGTACATACCGCAGGTGCCTTTTGAAAGAAAATATTTTTTTGCCGGTAACCTCATTAATACCGAGCGTAAAAAAAAGTATGCAGAATAAAAACGACGCTACCCCAAATCCGTTGTTGATGAACTGGTAAGAAGCCCAGGCTCCCATGGTGCCCAGCACATTTTCGACCTTAACGTCTTTGTCGGGAAAGAAAAGATGCATCCTGTTTATTTCACTCTGGTCAGCAGACCATGTGAACAGATAAGATGTAAAACAGGTAAATAAAAAGATGCCTATTAATAACAAACCGGTGCCGGCGATCTTGTGGGTTCGTTCATCTCTCACCAGTTCCTTCATGCTTACTTTTTCCTCTTTTTCAGGTTTCAAAGCATTTGAATCAGGAGACTTGCCCTTAGATTTTAAGCGGTTCGCCATGGCGACAAAGATAGGCAGTAGTTAATTCAATTTTGGTTTGTTTTGAACGGAATCAAAATGTTATACCGGCTTTAACGAGGAATGATTTTTACCGCAAAATGCCACCGCTAACGATATCCAACCGGCGATAAGAAATAATCCTCCGATAGGCGTTAGCAATCCAATTCCGCCGAGTCCTACATTATTCGTTGCCTTCATTGCTGTTAGCAAATAAAGTGACCCAGAAAATAAAATGATGCCGGTTATAAATCCATATCCCGCGAACCTGGTCCATTTTGTGCGGAATCTGTCATAAATGATCCCAACTACCAGCAAGGCAATGCTATGATACATTTGGTACCTCGCGCCGGTTTCAAAAGCATTGAGTGTTTCCGGAGGTACTATTTGTTTTAAACTGTGGACGCCGAAGGCTCCGAGCACCACTGCGATCGCTGCCAGTGAGGCACCCGTGATCAGAAAGTTCCTATGCATGAAGGATGGTTTGTATGAACAAATTTACGGAGATGCTGTCTTCATTATCTAAAATCACATCCGCCTGTTCATAATAAATGCGGCGTTCATTCAGTTTTCTGATAATAAAGGTTTTCATTTCATCGTCGGGAATATTTTTTAATAACGGTCTTGTTTCTTTTTCTTTCATCAGCCGCTGAAATAATAATTCCACGTGCGTATTCAGCCAAACCACCAGTCCATATTTTTTCATTCTTTCAATATTATTGAAAAAACATGGCGTACCGCCACCTGTTGACAATACCATAGAAGTATTATTATCGATCAGTGATTCCAACACTTCCTTTTCCTTCACCCTGAAATATTCTTCGCCATGTTGTTTGAATATTTCGGCAACGGGAAGGTTTTCTTTTTCGGCTATCACTTCATCAAGATCGAAAAAAGGAAATTTCAACTGATCGGCAAGGTGTGTGCCCCAATACGATTTACCAGATCCCATAAATCCTGTAAGGAAAATTCTCATGGGATAAATTATTTATTTAAATGCATTGATACCGGTAATATCCATTCCGGTAATTAATAAATGTACATCGTGTGTACCTTCATAGGTGATCACACTTTCGAGATTCATAATGTGTCGCATAACCGGATATTCGCCGGAAATTCCCATTGCTCCCAAAACCTGCCGAGCTTCGCGCGCGATATTAGAGGCAATTTCACAACCATTTCGTTTGGCCATGCTAACCATTTGCGGTGTTGCTTTTTTCTGATCCATTAGTACACCGAGGCGCCAGTTTAATAATTGCGCCTTGGTAATTTCGGTGACCATCTCCGCCAGTTTTTTTTGTTGCAGCTGGAAACCCCCGATCGGCCTGTCGAACTGGATCCTTTCCTTACTATATCGCAGTGCTGTGTCGTAACAATCCATTGCTGCGCCAACCGTTCCCCAGGCAATTCCGTAACGCGCCTTGGTAAGGCAACTCAGTGGTGCCTTTAATCCTTTACAATCGGGGAAAATATTTTGTTTGGGCACTTTTACATTATCGAATACGAGTTCGCCAGTGATGCTCGCACGCAGACTCCACTTTCCATGTGTAACCGGTGCTGAAAATCCTTCCATACCCTTTTCCACGATCAGGCCGTGCACGTCTCCAGCGTCGTCCTTTGCCCAAACCACGGCAACCTGTGCATACGGCGCATTGCTGATCCACATTTTTGCGCCATTAAGAATAACATGGTCGCCGGCGTCTTTAAAATGGGTGACCATGCTTCCGGGATCTGAACCGTGATCGGGTTCTGTTAATCCAAAACATCCGAGCCATTCGCCACTGGCCAGTTTGGGCAGAAATTTTTTACGCTGCTCTTCGCTGCCATATTCATAGATAGGGTACATCACCAGCGAACCCTGCACCGAAGCAGTGGAGCGTACGCCACTATCGCCTCTTTCAAGTTCCTGCATCATGAGGCCATAACTGATATGGTCTAATCCGCCACCGCCATATTCAATGGGAATAGTTGGCCCGAAGCAACCCAGTTCACCTAACTGACCAATGATTTGTTTTGGAAACGCTGCGCGCTGTGCATAATCTTCGATAATGGGAGAAATTTCTTTTTTTACATAGGAACGCACTGTTTCCCTGATCAATTTTTGTTCTTCGGTCAGCAGATCATCTGTTAAAAAATAATCGGGTGCCGTGAATAGATCAGTTCGTGCAGCCATGTGTACAAAAGTAAGGATTCCTTAGAACGTCAGCCCCCGTTTATAGAAACTGATGATGTTCCATGCGGTTCCATCACTCCTAACGGTCATGGCACCACGCCCCTGCATCAGGTTTTCATCGCTGGCGGAAACACCCACTACCTGCAGCGTTTTTGCTGCCTGCATATTTTTTATGATGATGGTGCGCCCCGGCCAAGATGCCGCTGGAGGAAGCGTACAGACAGCATTGCCATATGGGTAATTGACATAGTGCGTTTCCACACCATCACCAATTACGTATGCGCCGCCCGTTTGGGTGAACGACTTGAATTCGGTTCCTATGCGTGAAATTTTATACTGGCCGTTGTCCCACAAACAACGGTATGTACCGCCAGACGGAAATGCCGTAGCGGCAATGACCACTGCAGAATTATCGGACCTGATGAAGCTGATAGGATATTGCGGTGTAAGATTCTCAACGAGG
>JBDTMM010000313.1:0-3462 GCA_039934275.1 Flavitalea sp.
AACGAGCAGTAACATTCTTCGAAAAGCTTTCCTGTATATACTCGCCTTAGACATACCATTCACCATTGCTTTATTTATAGAAAATGGCAGCGATACTCCCGCGATAAAAAGAAACAAAGGAAAAATGAAATCATAAAAAGAAAAACCATTCCATTCCGGGTGATTCAGCTGACTGGCCAGGGTATCTACCCACGCTAGCCCGGTTTTACCGTTGAGCAACTCTATGCACTGTCCGCCTCCGGCTATAAAAAGCATGTCGAACCCACGTAGGGCGTCGATGGAAAATAATCTTTCAGATTTCTTCGCAAGAATGGGTGGAACTGTGAGCATGGCCATTATAATCGTTGTTGTGAATATACTAAGATACTATTGGATACATTATAGTAGTAGCATTGATACTAATACTGAACGGTTGTATCATATCCACCAATTATAGGTTAATAAAATACTATTGAATATTTCTACCAAAATTATATCGCGCTGGTTTGAGGGTTTACATTTATGAGAAACAGGTGTTGCGGAGTAATTTCATATATGCCTCACCCTTTTCCCTGGCAAACTGGATGTTACGATCAGGGATATTCTCGGGATTGGGAAAATGTAGTAGTGCTCGTTCCACACTTTCTTCTCTTAACAGGTGAAGCATCGGGTATGGCGACCGGTTTGTATAATTTGCCGGGTCTTCTGGCGATTCACCCGCAAAACAGTAAAGCGGATGAAAGCTGGCCACCTGGTAAATTCCTTCATATCCCTCTTGTTCTAAAAGCAACTCGGCCAATTCTGCCAGGTTCAGGTAAGTATCAAAATCACCGAAGGACTCGGGAAAAATAAGGAGTATAGTCTCAATATTTTTATCTTCGTCGAGGCGGATACATTCCTGTAAAAAAGATTTTAAAGCAGTCTCTGCATGGGTATCCATTTCCACCTGAAAATGAATGGTATTGAGCTTTAGTTCTTTTGCTGCAAAGGGACAAAAATTACATCCCGCCACCACATCCGTGATCCACTTCCTGGTTTGATAAATGATCAATTCCCTTCTTTCCAATACATTTTATTTTCAACAAGTTAAACTCTTTTGGTTATTCTGGTAATCCTTATAAAATTCCATATTACCTTCATTAGTATACAACCAAAACATACAACTGAAAATAACTTTTTAATCCGGTCCGAAACATGGTCGCTATCGGCATTTTTGTTTTGGTATTATTTGTTATACTTCAAAAGATTTAACCATTGGCCGTCTGCCGGATTAGCAGGGAACTTTTTCCCTAAACCCGACCTGGCCTATGCATCGGGAACCATTTTAATTATTTCTGTCATCGCAATTCTTTTAAAATAAAAGGATATTTTGCAGTGCTTGTCATTCCAGGATTAATTTTTTTATCGCTTTTCAGCACAGTCATACTTTCATGAATACCTGGCGTCATTGGAGGTTCATTATTTGTCACCGTGCTAATGGAAGAATCGTTTCTGAAGCAGTCATATTTATGGTTCGGCAAGAAAGCGAAATATAGGGGATGCCTCGGTTAAATTCGCTTCGCATTATGTGCCTGCATCCAAAAAAAAGTGAGATGTGCAGAAAATCATCCTGAAAAAGAAATGGACCAGAGCCTGGACTACCAGGTGCTGATTTCAGGAAAGTACCATATTCTTCCTTCAACGGCGTGGTTTAGTGGATCGGCAAGGAGGGTAATTTGTATTGGTCTTTTGTGGTAAGCCCGGTGCAATCTGTAATGCTTCCAGCCGGGACAGGCAAACCAGTATTCACCTGCGATGATATCCGATTTCCATCATGGTTCAAATCACCCGTTACAACACCTTCAGAAATAAATTCGCCGGAAACTGATGCTTTATAAATGATCGCTTACGCGACTAATCGCAAACCGGCATTGTACTTGCAATGAATATCCCATAAAACAATTGATGATCCGGTCCATAATTATATTTAATTTAGAATAGTAAACGGATCGTCAACTTAGAAAAGTTAAAATATAATTTATGAAATCAATTCTTTTTTCGGCATGCATTATTACGATTGTCGGCATCAGTGCATGTTCAAATCCCAATCACACCAACAACACTACAACCACAGACAGCATGGGTGTTTCAGCCACGCCGGCCGCTTCTGATAATGTAGTAAAAAAACAACTTGATCTCAGCGCATCCCAGGAGGTGCCTGCAAACACCAGCAAGGGTAAAGGAACGGCCGATGTGAGTTATGATAAAACCAGTCATATGCTTACGTACACCATCAACTATAGCGGTCTTACCGGCGCTGCTACTATGGCGCATATACATGGTACCGCACCTAAGGGAGCCAATGCAGGTGTTAAACGCGACCTGTCTGGATTTATCCAGAAAGCAGATTCAGGATCTTTTACAGATTCTGTAATGGTCGATGGAAACGCAATAAAGGAAGACAGTTTAATGTCAGGGTTTTATTATTTCAATATTCATACTGCTGCTAATCCCGGCGGCGAAATAAGGACACAGATAGAGCTGCAATAGTTCTAAAGAATAGATAGTTGATGTTGAAAAATTACTCCCGGTTAATAATAGGATTGACAATTGGGTTGGTGATGGGCTATTTTATTGCCAATCATCATTCCCATACGGCGCCTTCAGGAAGCTTACCATCAACTACCGTTACTCAAAATTCGTTAAGCGGTACCACGGATAATGCCATCCCCGAAAAGGTATTCGAGGTGCTTAAATATATCCGTTCCAATCACCATTCCATGGAAGGATATGTTGGCGGACGCGTTTTTAGCAACCGGGAAAAAATTGTTCCTCATCAAGATAATAATGGCAATTCCATTCATTACCAGGAGTGGGACGTAAATGTTCGTGTACCTGGACAAAACAGGGGAACCGAGCGCCTGCTAACGGGAAGCGATGGTCGCGCGTGGTACACCAACGACCATTATCAGTCGTTCAGAGAAATTAAATAATGATGAGCAAAATTTCGAGCATAGCGACGCATTATTATACCGAAAATGACACACGGTATGCGTTTATTGATGGACGCGCCTGTGCACATTTACAGCAATGTTATAGCAGTTTGCAGCGCCAGCTTTCTCTGCCCGATTATTTTGGAAGAAACCTGGATGCTCTGGAAGAAGTACTTGCCGACCTCGATTGGATAGCAGAAGAAAAAATAAAAATAATTATCTCGGAAATTGATTCTTTGCTGGCGAAAGAAGAGGATAGCAGGGAAGATTTTTTAGAGGTTCTTAATACTTCCGGCAACAAGCGGCTTGAAATTATTTACCTCGGAACCGAATAAAATAATGATGAAGTATCTATTTTGTTTAGTAATGTTTGGCTGTAATTATTTAACTGGTTTTTCGCAGGGGGCAGAATATCCATATGCTACTAATTTTATCACCCTCAATATCGAAAACCATCAGGTAAAAATGGCTTACATGGATGTGAAGCCAACGTCTCCAAACGGACAAAATG
>JBDTMM010000314.1:0-3459 GCA_039934275.1 Flavitalea sp.
AAACCTCGCCTTGATTTACTCGAGTACCTGAGGTTTAGGGGAAATTTCACGGGTTTTTTCAATGACTTTGTAACCTATGGTTCCCTCGAAACAAAAATGGGTACGCTGATCACGGATCTTAATATGAAACTGCCTGAAAATGGACCGTCAAAATATTCGGGTACCATAAAAACCAATGGCTTTCAGATAGGGCCATTGATCGATAGTAAGGCAATTGGAAAGTTAGTGTTCCAGGGAAAAGTAAACGGAAGCGGGCTGACCGCCTCCACGATTAATGCCGAACTGGATGGAAACGTAGACCTGATTGAATTTAATGATTATGCATACCAGGCGATCACCATTAAAGGAAAAGTAGCGAAACAATTATTCAACGGGCAGCTTACCGCGAATGATGCCAACCTGCAGGCAGAATTAAACGGGCTGGTAGATTTTAGCAAAAAGATTCCGGAATTTAATTTCGAGGCAAATATTACAAAGGCCGACCTACATAACCTGAAACTGATGAAGGAAGATGTAGAGTTCGATGGAAAATTCAGATTTGATTTTAAGGGAAATAATATCGACAACTTCCTTGGTACCGCAAGGATTTATGATGCCTCACTTTTCAAAAGTGGCAAACGCATCTCCTTCGATTCTCTATTCATCGAGTCTAAAATCCTTGATAATAATAAAGTCATCACGGCTGTAAGTAATGAATTTGATGCGGCCATTGCAGGAGAATTTTCTATCCAGGACCTGCCCGCTTCTTTTCAAACCTTTCTGAACAAATATTATCCCTCATATATAAAACCCTCTAAGAAAATACTGACCAATGAAAATTTCAGTTTTGTTGTTACCACAAAAAATGTGGAGGAGTATATCAATATTATCGATTCCAGTTTAAGCGGATTTAATTTCAGTACCCTAACCGGAAGAATAAATACCAAGGAAAACCTACTCGATCTTAATGTGGAAGTGCCACAGTTCAATTATAAGAACATCGCATTTTATGATGTAAAACTGAAAGCAACAGGATTGTCTGACAGTTTAATTTTGGAAAGCGATATTGCCAATGTTTACATCACCGATAGTTTGAACTTTCCAGGCACAAAAATAAAATTGCGATCTGCCAATGATATATCCGACATCAATATAAAAACCAGTGCAAATCAAACGCTCAACTCAGCGAATATCAGCGCGCAGGTACAAACACTGCCAAAGGGTGCACGAATTAAATTCAGAGAATCCAATTTCGATGTAAATGGGAAAACCTGGACAATGGATAAGGATGGCGAACTGTTGTTAACAGAGGACCTGGTAAGTGCCGACCGGATAAGGATGTACAATGGTTTGCAGGATATACATATCAATTCGGTGCCTTCCACCTATGGAAGCGGGAAGGATATAAAAGTGGATCTGCAGAAAATAAACCTCGGCGACTTTACACCATACCTTGTAAAATCCAACCGGATAGAAGGATTGTTATCGGGAAATGTTACACTCTCGGATCCGTTTGGAAAAATGAGGGTGCTGGTAAATGCAGAAACAGAACTGTTCCGTTTGGATGATGATTCCATTGGTAAACTGGCACTGAAAGGAAGTTATTACAGCGTGTTGAAAGAAGTGGATTTCGGTGTTGTGAGCAACAACCAGAATTACCATTTCGATGTTAATGGCATTTACCAATTGGGCGACAGTACAAAAAAAGAGAACATTGATATACTTACCAATTTAAAAAATACAAAAATCGACCTGCTGCAACAATATTTATCGGATGTGTTTAGTGATGTTGGAGGAACTGCAACAGGAATATTAAGAATAAAGGGGCCAGCAAATAATTTAAACTACATCGGCTCTGTATTATTACAGGATGGAACGTTGAGAGTAAAATACACCAACGTACTTTATAAGATACCCTTTGCAAATGTTGAATTAAAGGAGGACCGCATCGATTTTGGAAATTTTGATTTTGTGGATGAAAAAGGCAATAAGGCGCACATTACAAAAAGTTTATTATACCATCATTCATTCGAGGACCTCAGCTTCGACTTTGCAATGAACACATCAAAATTAATGGTTCTTGCGACCAATAATAATGGCGTAGATCCTTTTTATGGAAAGGTGATTGCAAAAGCAAACATGACTTTTACTGGTCCGCTCGAAGCTATGCAAATGGATATTATCGGGGAGCCGGCGGACAGTTCTTCTTTATACATTAATACAAAAAGCGGCAAACAGAGTGGTGGCAACCAGTTTATTGTTTGGAAAGTGTATGGCCGTGAAATGCAATCTCAACGCTCCTTCAAAACAAGCAACCTTACCGTTAACCTCGATGTGACCGCAAATAATTATGCGACCATGTACGTGATCCTGGATGAGCTGACAGGCGACATAATACAGGCGAAAGGCAATGGAAATTTAAAAATCACCGCCACCACCGATGGGGAATTCAATATAACCGGGCGATACAATATCGATAGGGGAAACTATAATTTTAATTTTGAATCGCTTCTTCGTAAACCTTTTAAATTAAGAGAAGGCGTAGGTAATTATATACAATGGCAGGGAGACCCCGACAGGGCAACTATTAAAATTGACGCAGAATATGAAGCGGAAAATGTACGTTTCAGCGACCTTGGTCCTCAAATTACCGAGATAGCCGGCTCAAATGCCAGGTTCAGGGGAAAGGTATTGGTAGTAGCAAGTTTAACCGATCAGCTTTCGGCGCCAACAATAAAATTCCAGATAGAACTTCCACAAAACAGTCCGCTTAAAAATGATGCTGCCGCACAAACCCTTTTTGAATATATACAGCGCGATGAAAACGAACTGAATAAACAGGTGGCCTTTTTAGTGGTGTTCAACAGCTTTGGTCCTGTATCTACAGCAAACCAGAGTACACTCGCCAACACCGCTTTTGAAGGAATTGTAGTGGGAAGTATTTCTGGGGTGTTGTCAAATACCCTTAGCCGTCACTTTTCAAACGTGTTTCAAAAGGTATTCAACGATAAAAACATTCTTGTAAATTTCAATGCCCAGTTTTACAGTGGCACCAATTATATAGACAACCTCCGCTCCAGTGTTTTTAATATAGACCGTACTAACCTGAACTTATCCGTTGTAAAAACTTTGTTTGATGAACGGTTAACTTTCACGCTGGGGAGCGCGATTGATTTCGGATTAACAGCCGCGCAGGTAAATGCAACAAAAAATCTTCCCTTTTTACCCGATATATCGGCAGAATGGAAAATTACACCCGATGGAAAACTGGCACTGACTTTCTTTTACCGCGATTCCTATAATTATCTCACAGGAGGTCCTATTGCATCAGGAACACCAACCTCCTCAGGTGGTGCAGGTGTAAGGCAAAACCGCACAGGTGCCAGTATCAGTTACCGAAGAGATTACGAAACAATTGGTGAACTGTTGCAAAGCAAAAAGAAAAAGCTGCAAGACGTGAAGATCGTAAGGAAAGCAACG
>JBDTMM010000315.1:0-3448 GCA_039934275.1 Flavitalea sp.
AACCCTGGGTGAAGGGAAAATAGAGACAACCGTTTTTGTTTCTTTCAGAAGTCTCAGTGTACACCTTAATGATGATCCTAACTATGGACCCGTGATCTCTTCCGTGCAAACTTCAGGGTATCATCGCACCCTAACCGAACAGGAGCAGAAGAATAGTGTGAAGCTGTCAACGGTAGGGGCTTCTGTAAAATGGAACATTCAAAACAATCACATTGCTATCAATGGCGTTCATTATCATTATTCACTTCCGCTTTTAAAAAGAGACGAGCCGTATAATTTATTTTCAATAAAAGGAAACGAATGGTTCAACTACAGTGTTGATTATAGTTATACTTTCCGTAACTACCACTTTTTTGGTGAGGAAGCGATCGACAAAAATGGTAGCCGCGCATTTGTCAATGGAATGATGGCCACGGTCGATGCTGCCATCGACATATCGATCCTTCACCGTTCAATTTCTTCGCAATATCAATCGGTTTATGGAAATGCATTTACCGAAAGCACCATGCCTTCCAACGAAAATGGAACTTACTTTGGACTTAGTTTGAAACTGAATGATTTCGCGCGACTGGATTTCTATGCCGACCTTTTTTCTTTTCCTTGGTTGCGATACCGTACAGACGCTCCTGGATTTGGTGTTCAATATCTGGCCCAGTTGAATTATAAACCCGACAAAAAAGTGGAGATATATAGCAGGTTGAGGTGGCGGTCAAAACCATTGAACTTACCGGTTGTGGAAAATCAACTCAATATTCCCGACGACCGGACCCTTGCAAACTGGAGAACTAATATCACCTTTCATGTAAGCCGTACCTTAATATTAAGGACAAGGTTTGACCTCTCGTGGTTCAACATCACTGGCCAGGATGCAGCGAAAGCGGGGAAGAAAAATTCTAAGGAAAACACCCAATACAAGCAGGGCGGATTTCTACAGTATGCAGATGTTGTTTACAAACCAGCCCATCGATGGTATTCCGCAAATTTCAGGTTCCTGGTTTTTGAAACCGACGGTTACGATACGCGGTTGTATGCCTATGAGAACGACGTTCCCTATAGCAGCTCCACTCCGGCTTTTTTCGGCAGAGGTATCAGGCTTTGCTTCAATGTCAAAGGAAATCTTCCACTCAGGATCCTTAAAATATTTTCCGTCCAGCCGTCCCTAAAAATCGCACGGACAATCTATGCGAACAAATCCTTAGACGGTTACATGCTATCCAAACCCGGACCCACCCACAAATCGGATATCAAGGTCCAGTTGCTCATAAATTGCGAGTAATAATAAACTTTGAAAAAGGCACCGATTCAAAACACCTTTGTTTATTTAATTAGAATGAATCAGGTAACGATATCAAACCCGGCTTTAAATCCATCATTAGTATAGGTTGCGTCTCCGCAGAAGGCCATTTTAGAATAGCAGGTTGCCAGTACCCCTGCGGGCATCGGACCAATACCTGTTCCTCGCCTTTAACATACAACTACCCAATACCAGCATTCTCAAATTTTGGTATTTTAGTTAATAATACCACTCAATTTTGCGGCACCTTGTCTTTTTGTTGCAGCAGATTATCTAAGTGATTACATCGTTGTAAGAAATGACTGAGTAGATTACGCTGAACGAGAGGACATCACGGTATAGGTGATCGACGATGCCCATCTTTCTTTCTAAGATAAGGAGGATGATGCGCAACCGATCATCCTGATTATCGACCTCTTAACAAATACTGTAATGATCACAAATCAGTTATTTCACAGTTATGGAGGGATAATTTTTTGGCAGAAAGTATTCCGAGGTGTACTTGTCAGTTGAGCCGTGTGCCACTTCTATAGGCGTAAATATCCATCATACATTACCTCAAGGTCCTATTTGATGGATTATTGTAATGAGCAAAAAAAACATTCAAATACTTCAAATTGTAAATCCACTCCGTCCGCAGTTGTCATTTTTTAATTTAAACAAAAAGCAGCAGAGACTTATTTCGGTTTGTCCATAATTAATTATTATCTTTTTACAATTATTTTAACATTCCAATTTTTAATTATGTTCCTAGGAAAAATCGTGTTGTTATGCACCATTTTGCTGCTCGGGGGCTTTTCCCTGGTGGCGCAGAACCGGACAATTATAGGAAGGGTACTGGATGAAAAAGACAACCCCGTATCCAACGCCTCTGTAACCATCAAGGGCAGTTCACAGGGAACCACTACTAACGAAGAAGGCCAGTTTTCACTCAACGCCCCCGCTTCCGCAACCATCACGGTAAGCTCCATTAATTTCAACACCGTTGAATGGAATGTTAGCGGAAACAATGCTCCCCTCATTCATCTAAAACCTTCAGACAAGGCTCTCAGCGAAGTAGTAGTAGTAGCGTACGGTACGCAGAAAAGATCTGAGATCACCAGCTCCATTTCTACTGTAAGTACAGAAACCATAAAGAACCAGCAGATCACTTCTGTTGGCCAGGCATTGCAGGGAACTGCACCGGGAGTGCAGGTGGTGAATAATAATGGTCAGCCAGGCGAAAATCCTGTCGTACGTATCCGCGGAATAGCATCCATTCTTGCAAGTGCCGCTCCCCTTATAGTGGTGGATGGAATAGTGTTCGACGGAAATCTTAATATGATCAATCCAAACGACATAGATAATTTTTCTATCCTGAAAGACGCAACCGCATCTGCCCTATACGGATCACGCGCAGCGAATGGAGTAATTCTTCTCAATACAAAACTGGGAAAAAGAAACGGCATCCCAACCATTACACTTAACTCACTATATGGCGTTTCTTCAAGAGCCATTAAGGATTACGCATATCTCAACACGAAGCAGCACTTTGAACTGGGTTGGGAAGCACTGAAAAACTATTTCGAGGGAGAAGTGAATCCCGAACAAATTGCAACGGATAATTTAGTGGACCAGGGATTTCGTTATAACCCATACGGGCCAAATTTTTCGAGCCCCGTTGGTACAGATGGAAAACTAATAGCAGGAGCGGTGCCGTTATGGAACGATGACTGGAGCAAAGAACTAACAAGAAAAAATGCGGCGCGTCGGGATATCAATTTAGGCATCGGTGGGGGTACCGAAAAATCGCGTTATTATTTTTCACTCGGCTATCTTAACCAGGATGGTTACGTTTCACATTCAGGTTATGAAAGAGTTTCAACGCGTTTTAACTATACAAATGATATTAAAGACTGGTTGCAGGTTGGTGCAAAGGTATCCATCATTACTTCAAAACAAAATTACCCCAACCAGGGAACAAATGATTTTGCGGACGTTATCGCATATACAAGAACGTTATCTTCTGTATTTCCCATTTACCAGCACGACGATAATGGTTTGCTGATAAAAGATGCTGACGGAAACCCTGTGTATGATTATGGCAAACCAAATCCTTCACGCAATGTAAATGTAAACCGTCCTGTATTGCAGCCAACCAATGAAGTGGCTACG
>JBDTMM010000316.1:0-3431 GCA_039934275.1 Flavitalea sp.
GGCGTCTTGGACCGAAGCGGTCAATGAACCAACCCGCGATAAATCCAAACATCAATCCTACCACCACCTTTCCAAAGGCACTTCCGGATGTTATGGTGGCGCGCGACCATCCTAATTCTTTGCTCCAAAAATCATAGAAAAAGGGCAGACCATAAAACATGATGCCTATCAGCGAGAACAATGTTAAGAATGCAGTAGCGCCAACCTGGAATTGTCTCTTGCTTAATTTTTGATCCATATTATAATCTTTGCAAAGTTTGTCCCCCATCTACCATTATCACCTGGCCGGTTGAATAAGGGAGATCTCCCGAAACGAGCATCAGCACAGCTTTTCCAACGTCTTCGGGAGTGCCCCATCTTTTTTGAATGGTCAGTCCTTCCGCAATTAATGTATTGTATTTGTCAGTAACGCCTGCGGTCATATCCGTTTCAATAATTCCCGGCCTCACTTCATAAACAGGAATATTGTATTCACCTAAACGTACGGCAAATAATTGAGTGGCCATGCTAACGCCTGCTTTTGCAATACAATATTCTCCACGATTGATAGAAGCAACAGTTGCGGACACCGAAGAAATATTGACAATGCATCCGCTGAATTGTTTATTCTTTTTTTGTTGCGCTATCATTTTATTTGCAACAGCCTGAGTAAGAAAATAGGGTCCCTGTAAATTGGTATGGATCAATTCTTCAAAACTTTTTTCGGTGGCCTCTAAAATATCTTTTCTTTCTCGTGGAGCGATACCCGCATTGTTCACCAATATATCGAGGCGGTTAAAATAATTTTCTATTTCGTCCAGCATTTTTGTACGCGCATCAGCAGCCGAAACATCGGCCTGGCAATACAAAACACGGGCGCCAAGTTTTTCCAGTTCATTTATGGCATCGGAAACGGCTTCCTGCGGACGAACGCCATTTATCGCCAGGTCAAAACCACCTTTTGCCAACTGAACAGCAATACCAAAACCAATTCCACGGCTACTGCCGGTTATTAAAGCAACCTGCTTCATAATAAAAATTTACAGCGCGGGAACATCTACCCAACAACGTTTTTTCCAGCTTTCCAATCCTTTTTCTGCGAGTTGTACTCCCTTTGCACCTTCGCGAAGGTCCCAGGGAAATGGAGTATCCTTTACCACGTGTTTTAAAAATAATTCCCACTGAACTTTAAATGCGTTGTCATACGATTCCTGTTCAGGCACCTTTATCCATCCGTTAAAAAAATCTATTGGCTGCGGCACATCGGGGTTCCAGGTTGGGCGCGGAGTATTGCCATAATGTTGCGTATAACATTCACGCAAACCCGCTACGGCAGAGCCTTTAGTTCCATCGACCTGTACGGTTAATAAATCATCGCGCCTCACGCGAACCGTCCACGACGAATTGAATTGGGCAATAACACCATTTTCCAATTCAAAGGTGGCGTATGCGGCATCATCGGCTGTACATTTATACGGTTTACCCTGTTCATCGATCCTTTCGGTGATGTGCGTTTTGCCAAGACAACTTACCGCTTTCACCTTTCCGAAAATATGATCGAGCACATAGCGCCAATGACAAAGCATGTCAACAATAATTCCACCATCATCCTCTTTCCTGTAATTCCAGGAAGGGCGTTGCGCCGCGATGGTATGCCCTTCGAATACCCAATATCCAAATTCCCCGCGCACTGATAATATTTCGCCAAAAAATCCATTTTGGATTAAACGCTGCAATTTTAATATTCCCGGCAGCCACAATTTATCTTGCACCACACCATTTTTTAATCCTGCTTTTTTGCAAAGGTCATATAGTTCCATCGCTACTTTCGTGGTGACGGCAGTAGGTTTTTCGCAGTACACGTGTTTGCCGGCTTTCACCGCCTGTCTTACGCCTTCTGCTCTTCGTCCGGTGGTTTGTGCATCGAAATAGATTTGGTAATAAGGATCCTTCATTACGCTGTGGAGGTCGGTAGTAAATTTTGGAACGCCGGAAAGTTGTGCGAGCTTTTCAAGTTTCACACCGTCGCGGCCAACCAAAACCGGATCGGGCATAATGAATTCTGACGGACTTACTTTTACTCCACCTTCTTTTATTATCGCAGCGATGGAACGCAACAGGTGCTGGTTAGTACCCATTCTTCCCGTAACTCCATTCATTATTATTCCAACTTTGTGAACTGTTGCTGACATTATTATTTATTTTTTTAAGAACTCTTTAAATAGGCTTGCAATATGCGTTGAAAATATTCGTCCTGGTTTTCCTGCCAGTGTTTTGTGGAAAATATTTCTACTTCATTAAAACCGCTAAACCCCGCTTCTTCTACCCAACCTCTTATTTCTTTTACATTTATGCATCCATCTCCCATGATCGCCCTGTCGTTCAGCATATCAACAGTGGGGGTTCGCCAGTCGCAGATATGAAAGGCCGATAAATTCCCCTTTTCTCCGCACCGTTTTACCTGGTTTTTAAGGTCGGGGTCCCACCACACATGATATACATCTATCGCAACACCTACCCATACTGAATCAAAATATTCCGCGAGGTCATTTGCCTGCGCCAAAGTATTAATGGCCGACCGGTCGCCAGCATACATGGGATGAAGCGGTTCTACTGCGAGGATAACGCCGCTTTTTTCTGCATAAGCAAGGCAGGCTTCTATTCCGTCGCGTATGTGCAGCCGTGATGTTTCAAGTGATTGACCTGGAGCTGCACCACAAACCAATACTACTATTGGCGCTCCCAATTCCGCGGCCTCGTCTATAGCTTTTAAATTATCATCAAGAGCCAATTTTCTCGATGCAGCATCTGGTGAAGGAAAAAACCCACCGCGACAAAGGGATACGATCTCAAGATCAAGCGAGCGGATCATTTTACCGGTTTTGCGTATATCCTTTCCAGTTAGCGCATCGCGCCAAACCGTTATTCCACCTACGCCTGCTTCTGCAAATTTTTTGGCGGTGTGTTCAATTGCCCAGGATTTATGGGTGATGGTATGAATGCACAATTTTGAATAGTCGGCGATTGGTTTTGGTGTCATGGCACGCAATTGTAAAATGCATAATATGGTTCGTTTGCAATTTCCTTTTGCAAATACAATGCGGCTTCACGAATGTGATAATCGCCCCACATGCTGGATTCACCTTGCGCTACTTCGGCACCAGCAGGAACATGATCCCATTTGTTTGGCCAGTGATAAACGCTATGGAGCAATAAACCCTGGTGGTCTTTTTTTGTACTCAGGTAAGGTTCTTGTAATAGGCTATCGATTACCGTTAGTCCGGCCTGCCAGTATTTATTTCCAGCAACGGCATCACCCTTTAATTTCAAATATTTTCCCAGCCTCAGCAATCCCTGCGATCCTATTGCTGCAGCGGAGCTGTCAACAGGTTCAAAATTATTAAAGGGATCTGCGGGTCGGCTTAAGTAGTCGCCGAGTTTATAAAGGGCTG
>JBDTMM010000317.1:0-3398 GCA_039934275.1 Flavitalea sp.
GTTGGCATTTATCACGAAGCAACCGGCATCACCTCCACCTATGAAAGTTTTAATGAATCCATTTCAAACGTATCGAGGGGAATGTATGCCTGCCCAAATGTGAAAACAAAATACAGGATGGTTAGTCTGAATGTGGGCACACCCATCTGGATGCGTGGACCCGGAGAAGCAACAGGCGCTTTTGCATTAGAATCCGCACTCGATGAAATTTCTTATAAACTCAATATCGACCCAATAAAATTAAGGATCATTAATAATGCGGAAACCGATCCGGAAAGTGGAAAACCTTTCAGCAGTAAATATTTAAAAGAAGCCTACGAAATTGGAGCCGATAAAATAGGTTGGAAAGATAGAAGCGCAACACCCCGCGCAAAAAAAGAAGGCGAATATTTTGTTGGATACGGAATGGCAACAGGAAGATTTGGTGCATACCGCGATAAAGCCACCGCATCTGCAAAACTCCTTGCAAACGGACAACTCGAGATTCGCTGCGCGGCTGCGGACATAGGTCCTGGTACTACCACTGCAATGGCGCAAATTGCCGCCGATGCTTTTAAATTTAATGAAGAAAATATAAAATTCTTACTCGGTGACTCGAGTTTTCCCGATGCCCCCAGCCAGGGAGGTTCATTCACTATTGCTACAGTGGGTTCGGCTGTGTACGACAGTTGTATTGCGCTACAAAAGAAATTACTGGAGACCGCTTCAATATCAGATAACAATTTTAGAAGTGTTCCATTTGAAGAAGTTGTTTTTGACGATGGTGTGATGTTGAAGAAATCGGACGAGACTATTAAAATTTCATATACCGATATCTTAAAAAATAATAACCTTCCTGAACTGATAGTGACCCAGCAGTCTGTTCCGGCCGACTTCAGTAAATATTCTATGAGTTCCTTTTCAGTTCACTTTACAAAAGTGCATGTTCATCCTTTGACTGGTGTTGTAAAAATTGTTCAGATTGTAAGTGTTGCAGATTCAGGTACCATTATCAATACAAAAACGGCACGCAGTCAAATGATTGGTGGCGCAACAGGAGGAATAGGGATGGCACTTACCGAAGAAGGGGAAATTGATCACAGGTATGGCAGACATGTAAATAATAATCTTGCAGATTATCATTTGCCCGTTCATGCCGATACACCGGCTATTGAAACCTATTTTATCAATAAAAAAGATCCCGTTATAAATCCCATGGGTGCAAAAGGCATGGGCGAAATTGCGCTAATAGGTTTTGCAGCATCAGTAGCAAATGCGGTGTACAATGCAACCGGTAAAAGAATCAGAGATCTTCCCATCACTCCAGACAAACTTATCTGATTGTCTCCCACGATTGTATTTCGTAAAATGAACATTGAGGATATTTCTGACGGAGTTCAGCTGTGCAGGTATGCCAGCTGGAACCAGGTTGAACAGGATTGGCAATTCATTTTGAACATAGATCCGGAAGGATCTATTGTTGCTGTTGATACTGATAAAGTAGTTGGCGCAGTATCTACCATTAAATACGGAAATGATTTTAGCTGGATAGGAATGGTGCTCGTTGATCCGCAATATCAAAAACAGGGCATAGGTCATACCCTATTAAAACTGACACTCGACATCCTTCAAAAAGAAACAACCATAAAATTAGACGCTACCCCACAAGGCAGGGAAATATATCTCAAATTGAATTTCCGCGACGAGTACCCCTTAACCCGAATGGTTTGTGAAATTGTTCGGGAATTACCTGAAGAAAAAAGAGTAAGCGTTATTACCGCGAAGGAATTTGAAAAAATAAATAATTACGACAAAAAAATATTCGGTGCCAACCGAAAAGTACTGCTGGGAGGTATGTTTGAGAAATATCCACAATACGCCTTTTATTACGAAGATAATGGGAAAATCAAAGGATATTGTCTTGGTAGGAATGGGCACCTGTACACCCAGTTAGGTCCTATTGTTGCAGATGAACTATCCATTGGGAAAAAACTTCTTCTAACAGTGCTAAAAAAAATTCAAGGTAAGGTGGTGGTTGATATATTTCAGCATTCTGCAGAATGGACAGATTGGCTAGGATCATTAGGTTTTAAGAAAGAAAGATCTTTTGTTAGAATGTACCATGGACAAAATAACTTTGGAGGAATTTTAAATAATCAATTTGCCATAACAGGGCCTGAATTCGGATAAACTACTCACTCATGCAGAATATTGAATCGGTTTACAAAAAATTATTAGAGCCCTCGGATAGGCTCGTAGCCGACGTTGCAAAATTAAAAGGCGATATCATTATTTTGGGTGTAGGTGGAAAGATGGGCCCGTCGCTTGCATTGCTTGCAAAACAGGCCATTGAAAAAGCGTGTGGTTCCAATAAGGTGATAGGTGTTTCCCGGTTTTCGGAACCCGATCTGCAGCACCAATTAAATGCTCAGGGCATCGAAACCATCAGCACCGATTTACTGGAAGATGACCAGTTAGCGGCACTACCGGATGTAAAAAATGTATTGTACCTCGCGGGAACTAAATTTGGAACACAGGGTAAGGAATCTTTTACCTGGGCAATGAACAGTTATCTGCCTGGTCGCGTTGCACAAAAATTCAGGAATTCGAATATTGTGGCATTCTCTACCGGCAATGTATACCCCCTAACACCCATCAGTATGGGCGGTGCGGTTGAAGCACAAATACCACAGCCCATTGGGGAATATGCCCAATCCTGCCTTGGCCGCGAACGGCTGTTTCAATATTACAGCACAAAAAATAATACTCCTGTACTCATATACCGGTTAAATTATGCAAACGACACCACGTATGGTGTGCTGCTCGAAATTGCAAAATGTGTAAAAGAAAAAAAACCATTTGATTTGAACATGGGAAATGTGAATGTAATTTGGCAGGGAGACGCAAATGAAATGGCCATCCGTTGTTTGCATCATTGTTCCTCACCAGCGAAATTATTAAATATTACCGGCCCCGAAACGATTTCGGTAAGGTGGATTGCAGAAGAATTTGGAAGGATGTTTAATGAAACGCCGCAATTCACTGGCGAAGAGCAACCCACAGCATTACTCAGCAACAGCCAGGAAGCCTTCAGACTTTTTGGCTATCCTGCCGTGCCGATAATAAGGGTAATGGAATTATTAGTGGATTGGTTGAATCAAGGTGGAAAGGTTTTGAATAAAGACACACATTTCCAGGAAAGAAAAGGTCAATTTTAATTTTCCATGAATATAAAGATCGGAAAGGATATTTTAGAATTGTTGAAGCAGGGAACCGTTATACCCGCTCACCCATTGGCTTTGAATGGCGAACTTACCCTTGATGAGAAACACCAGCGATTGCTCACCAAATATTATATGGCGAGTGGTGCAGGTGGTGTAGCGGTGGCGGTGCATACCACCCAATTTGCCATCAGAAAA
>JBDTMM010000318.1:0-3377 GCA_039934275.1 Flavitalea sp.
AAATATTGCTGCAACCCTATTTTGCTTTGCAGGTACCATAACGTATAATAAGTGCTTTGCACATTTCTTTTGAGCTCTAATGTTCTGATCAATATTGAAATATCGAGCGACCTTGTTTGTTCAAGCAACAGTTTCCTTTTCGCTTTATATACGGAAGGCAATTCAATACTTTGAGAAACGCCAATTTTCAGAATCCCTTTGTTGTCCTGTGAATTGATGTCTTCATTCTCCACAAAAACACCTGTCTTTGGAATGTCCATCCAGGTACGCTGTAAACTTCTCCCCGATTGAATTTGTAACTCATCTGCTTTCAATTGCAGGTTATTTTTCAGAGCAGAATCATAGGCCGCATTACAAGATAAACGCGCAGCATTATTACCATCCTGGGCATAGGAAGCCTGCGAAAGCAACAATGCAATAAGTATTGTTCCGATTTTTTGGTTTAATTTATTAGCATGAATTTTTTTTGAAAATAATATATACAGCAGCGGCAATACTACTAGTGTAAGAATGGTGGCAGTGATTAAACCACCGATTACAACCGTTGCCAATGGTTTTTGAACTTCGGCGCCCGCACCACTCGAAAGTGCCATAGGTAAAAATCCAAGTGATGCCACCGTAGCAGTCATCAATACCGGGCGCAGCCTGATTTTGGTTCCCTCTACTACCCTATTCCATAAATTATTCATTCCTTCCTTTTCCAATTGATTAAAAGTTCCAATGAGTACAATACCATTTAAAACCGCCACACCGAACAATGCAATAAATCCAACGCCCGCAGAAATACTGAACGGCATCCCCCTCATCAGCAATGCAAACACACCGCCTATGGCAGACATAGGAATAGCGGTGAAAATTAATATCGCTTGTTTAGCAGAATGGAATGTAAAATAAAGCAACACAAATATCAGGAGCAATGCCGCGGGCACCGCAATCATCAAACGTGCCGAAGCTTTCTCAAGGTTTTCGAATGTTCCGCTATATCTGTAAAAATATCCGGGTGTCAATTTCACATTTTTATCCAGCGTTTGCTGCACTTCTTCCACTACGCTTTTAACATCCCTTTCATTCACATTAAAGCCGATCACGATCCTTCGCCGGCCACCCTCCCGGCTGATCTGTGTGGGACCTACCTGGTAAGAAATATTCGCCACCTGCGAAAGCGGGATCTGGTACCCTTCTTTTGTGGGAATAAATAATTGCGAAACATCATCTATTGATGTACGTGATGAACTGTCAAGGCGAACCACCAAATTAAACTTTCGTTCATTTTCATACACTACGCCTGCAGACTGTCCCGCAAATGCGGTGGTAATGATATTGTTCACCTCTTCTATATTTAACCCATAACCTGCAAGCCTTGCGCGGTCGTATTTCACTTCTATTTGCGGCAACCCGTTTACTCTTTCCACCTGAGGCTGGGTAATTCCTTTAATCGGGCGAATGGCACTTGCCACCCTTTGTGCATATGCATGGAGCGTATCAATATTTTCTCCGAATATTTTTACAACTACGTCCTGCCTGATACCGGTCATCAATTCATTAAAGCGCATTTGAATAGGTTGACTTGGTTCTGCTATTACTCCCGGTATCTGTGACAGGGTTGCTCTCATGGAATCAGCGAGCGCATAAAAATCTTTTGTCGTTGTCCATTCTCTCTTATCTTTTAAAATAACAATTAGATCGCTTGCTTCCGGAGGCATTGGATCGGTGGCGATATCTGCACTGCCGGTTTTACCCACCACCATTTTTACCTCAGGATATTTTCTGATCATTTTCTCGGCCTGCATCATCGTTTCAATAGTTTGAGAAAGAGAAGAGCCCTGCGGCAACACAAATTCAATAGCATAATCTCCTTCCTCGAGTGTTGGAATAAATTCACCACCCATTCTGTTGAAAACAAAAAAGGTGATCAGCATTAATACAAATGCAATCGATACCACCATATATTTAAACCGAATGGCGGCCTGAAGAACAGGCTGGTAAACCCTTTGAAAGAAATCCATCATCCTGTCTGCAAATGTTTTTTTATGCAGCATATTTTTGGATAAGAATAATGCCGACATCATCGGTATATAGGTAAGCGAAAGAATTAATGCACCGATGATAGCAAAGCTCACCGTCTCGGCCATTGGCCTGAACATTTTTCCTTCGATTCCCTGCAACGAAAGAATTGGAAAATATACGATCAGGATAATGACTTGCCCGAACGCCGCACTGTTCATCATTTGCGATGCACTATGATGAACGGTTCTGTCCATTTCCATTTGCGATAGCCGCTCTTTTTGCTTTATTAAAAACAGGGAATGAAAAGTAGCTTCCACGATAATTACAGCACCATCCACTATCAATCCGAAATCTATTGCGCCGAGGCTCATCAGGTTTGCGGATACGCCAAATACATTCATCATTCCAAGTGCAAATAGCAATGACAGCGGGATTGCGGACGCAACGATCAAACCTGCGCGAATGTTTCCTAAAAAAACAATCAATACAAAAATGACGATGAGGGCGCCTTCAATAAGATTTGTTTTCACTGTACTTATTGCGCGGTTGATTAAATTGGTTCGGTCAAGAAAAGCCTCAATCTTTACATCTGCTGGTAAAGACTTTTGAATGGTGGTCATCCTTTCCTTTACCTTCGACACAACCTCGGCGCTGTTCGCTCCTTTAAGCATCAGCACCAAACCACCCACTACTTCCTTCTCTCCATTATATGTCATCGCACCATAACGGGGTGGTGAACCCAGTTGTACTTTGGCCACATCACCGATAATAACAGGAACCCCATTGGGTAATTTTTTGACGAGTATCTTTTCAATGTCCGAGATCGAACTTACTATACCAACACCACGAATAAAATATGCATTTGGTTTTTTGTCGATGTATGCCCCACCCGTATTCTGATTATTTTTTTTCAGCGCTTCAAATATTTCCGGGATGGTTACATCCATCGCTTTTAATTGCGCGGGATTAACAGCCACTTCATATTCTTTAGACACTCCCCCGAAAGCGGTAATTTCCGCCACTCCGGGTATTCCATACAATTGCCGGGCAACGATCCAGTCCTGCATGGTTCGCAGATCCATGACAGTATATTTTTGTTCACTCCCTTTTTCTGGATGAATGATGTATTGGTATATTTCTCCGAGCCCGGTGGTTACCGGTGCCAATTCAGGTTCGCCCACTCCTGGCGGTATTTGTGATTTTGCTTCATTTAATCTTTCGAACATCAGCTGACGCGCAAAATAAATGTTCACTTTATCATCGAAGACGAGGGTAATGACACTGAGTCCAAATCGTGAAAAGGAACGCATTTCAACCAGATCGGGCAAATTAGCCATGGTACGTTCACCAGGGGAAGTAATAAATTGCTC
>JBDTMM010000319.1:0-3347 GCA_039934275.1 Flavitalea sp.
AACGTCCTGTTCTGTAGGCAGTTCGCCCATCAGCATAAGGTAGAATAACCCTTCGGGCAGGGGCTCGTTACCTGCTATAGCTTTTGGTAATTTAGATTGAAGTTCTGGTATGGAATAACCCCGGAAGCGGATGCCTTCCTGGGAATCGAGCAACGAAGTTTCGCTAACAAGGCCGGTGATGCCGCGCATTCCCTGGTAGATCTGCCACAGCTGAACTTCACCTATCACCTTTGTACCATTATCTTTTAATATATCCCTGATCTCTGAAGAAGCCTCGTCTGACTTTTCTTTGAACCGCTCTTTCATACTGCCCATCGTACTAGTTTAAATTTTGCAGGTGCACCCTGGTGACCAACCCCAAATTTACTTATTAGCGTCCTTAGTTGTTCAGGCAGCGAATAAAATACTCTATTTCGGTGCATTCCTGTACAGGATAAGCGCCACTATTATAAATATGAAGTTGGGCATCCATGCCGCAATGAACGGATGCAGGTCGCCCTTCGTTGCAAATGTTACCGAAAATTTGTCCATCACCACAAATGTGGATGCAAGAATGAATCCCACAGCGAGGTGAATGCCACTTCCTCCCCGTGTTTTCCTCGACCCTACTACGGCCCCCATCAGCGTTAACAACACTACCGACACCGGCGTGGCGTCCCTCTTATACAATTCTACCTGGTAATCTTTCAATCCTTCCGTACCACGGCTTTTTTCCAGAGTGATAAATCTTTTTAACTCCGGCGTGGTCATTTTATCTTTCAGATACTTATCGGGTCGTATTTCCGAAGGTTTAACTTTCAGGTCAATGTGCATCGTATCCCACGACTTCACCAATTCATGAGGGCCATCAATAGTTCTTTCAACAACTTTCTCCAGTTCCCATTTATTTACCGCCGTATCCCACTTTAGCTTTTGGGCGCGGAGGTTGTATACCACGTTCGTTCCTTTTAGTTTGTCCATAAAGAAACCGCCGTATGCCGTTCTGGACGTTGTATCATAATTTCTCAAACCCGCATAAGTATTTGAATCCACGCGAATGTAAAAACTGCTTCCTTTGGCAAGGTACTGGCCTATTTCGTACGAACTTTTACTGTCGACGTAAGTGGCCATGAAGTCTGCGCGTAATACGTTCGCCTTGGGAATTAAATATTGTGTGGCATACCAGAACAGGCTTGCGAGAAAAAGGGCGCCAAGGAAATATGGCCTTAGGAAACGGTTGTATTTAATACCTCCTGCGAGCATCGTGACGATCTCGGATTTTGCGGAAAGCGATGAAGTAAATAGAATAGTGGCGATAAACACCATCAACGGAAAGATCATCGAAATGATGAATGCGATGAAGCCCGAAAAATACATGGTGAGAATATAATAGAGAGAAACACCGGATTTCACAAAATCATCAGCCTTTTCACTCGCGTCTACCACTGAAGCGATTATGGAAAAGATCAGCACAATAAATACGGTTGTGGTGAGCAGTTTCTTTATGATGTACCAGTCTAAGATTTTAATCGGCTTCATCTGATGGCGCCAAAAGTAATTTAAAACTTTGTACCTTGGGTTATGCGTATTCGGTATTCGATTATAGCCTTGTTAATTGTGAGTTCATCCTTTGGGCAGGACACGAGCCTGTTTAAAAGGATGACATATGTGAACGGGAAGAATACATTGAATTACAGGATCCTTTATCCTACGAAATATGACGTGAATAAAAAATATCCTGTTTTGCTTTTTCTACATGGATCTGGCGAAAGGGGCGGTGATAACGAGAAACAATTGGCGCATGTGGCACAGTTGTTTTTGGATTCTGCGAACAGGGTTAAATTTCCTGCATTTGTAATTGTGCCGCAGTGCCCGGAGGGCGATTTTTGGGTGAGGATCATGCGCGATAATACAGTGAAGGACTCGCTTGGGCAGTACCGCTTTTTATCCGGGCAGCCTATGGGGAAAGCGCTGATGCTGGTGCAGCAATTAATGGATTCGTTAGTAAAGACGGCCCAGGTGAATACACATAAGGTATATATCGGTGGATTATCGATGGGTGGCATGGGTACGTTTGAATTGCTGTGGAGAAAGCCGAAGTTTTATGCAGCGGCGTTTCCGATTTGTGGTGGCGGCGATCCGTTGAAGGTTACTTTGTATGCTAAGAATTTTCCGATATGGGTTTTTCATGGTGGCGCCGATCCTGTTGTGCCGGTTGCCAATTCTCATTTGATGGTGAATGCACTTAAAGATGCTGGGTCCAAAGTTATTTACACTGAATATCCTGGAGTTGGTCACAATAGCTGGAATAATGCCTTGGCCGAGCCAACGTTACTGAGTTGGTTATTTGACCAGAAGAGGTGAGGAGTAATTACTAATTATTTATTGGGAGGTTATCCGGAGAAGCAAACTGCGGAACTATGAAGTGCGCAATCCGTTTAGTTTTGGCGTGTAAGCCGCGGAGCTATTGGGGCTTGCTCTTTAAGTGATGAATTGCATCTTGAGGTGCAGGTCGCGGAAGCTATGAGGTTTGCATGAGAGGTGGCGAATGGTATTGCCCCCCAGTTATAAACGATATTCTTCCCCATTATATAAAATGCATTATATTTGTTGCAACAAATATAATATGAAAATAGAGCAAGCCATAAAGCAGGAGCGGTTCGTGGATAACCTGGAAAAGGCAATCATCAATATCATATATACCTCTAACCAGCTGAGAGACCTTCAAAACTCGCAGTTAAAGGAATTTGGATTGCTAATACAGCATTACAACGTGTTGCGCATTATCAGAGGACGGCATCCAAAACCCGTTTCACCCGGAGAGATCAAAGAAGTATTACTCGATAAAGCAAACGACCTTACCCGACTGATAGATAAATTGGTGGATATGAAATTCGTAAAGAGAAACATTTGCACCGACAATAGGAGAATGGTGGATATCGCGCTCACTCAAAAAGGAATCGACTGGTTGAAATCCCAGGAGAAAGAAGTAAACGCGGTAAAATCTGACATAAAAAAGAGATTGTCGGACAAAGAGGCAGGACAATTAAGTGATCTACTGGATAAGGTTCGCAGGTAAATTTTTTTAGCACAATAGTTGTTACAACAAATATTGTTATAACTCTTATATTATGAGCAACAAGAAAATAAAAAAAATTTCGAAGGGTTTGCCCCCTCATATGGTAGGCAATGGATTTAAAGTATCGAATTATTTACCCGGACCCGACCAGTACAATCAGGAAACGAGTCCATTTATATTACTCGATTATAATTCGCCCATGCAGGTGGCCCCCACCAATGGAAAGCTTGGTGTAGGAGAACACCCGCACCGGGGTTTTGAAACCGTGACCATTGTAAAAGATGGTTCA
>JBDTMM010000320.1:0-3337 GCA_039934275.1 Flavitalea sp.
TCGCCGAACGACGAAAAGTCGCCCGAAACGACGGAGCGCGATTCTGGATGGCGCAGGTATCGCAGATCGATATTACGCCTTCACGTGAATTCGAGATCATTCCTACTATCGGTAACCAGACCATTGAATTCGGTGACGGAAATAATTGCGACGCAAAATTTAAACGCCTGATGATATTTTATAAGCAAGTATTATCAAAAGCGGGAATGAATAAATACGAAAGAATAAAGATTCAATACGACAATCAAATTGTAGGAGTAAAAAAACAACACAACAACTAAAAAACAGCATACCACCATGAACAACGAACAACCCATTATCGTAGGACTTGATATCGGCACCACAAAAATCGCTGCTATCGCCGGACGTAAAAATGAATTCGGCAAACTCGAGATCATCGGATTCGGCCGGGCAAACTCAAATGGTGTAAAACACGGACAGGTGTTGAACATCGACGAAACCATAAAGGCCATTCGCTTGGCACTTGACAATTGTTATGCATCAAATCCTAATCTTGACATTACCGAAGTGTATGTGGGCATTGCGGGTCATCATATAAAAAGTTTGCAAACACGTGGCGATATTGTAAGGCATACTAACGAAGAAGAAATTTCGCAGAAAGAAATTGATCAGCTTGTTGCGGATCAGTATAAAACATATATTCCTGCTGGTGATCAGATCATCGATGTGATACCGCAGGAATTTACCGTAGATAATTTTCAGAACATTCCTAATCCAATAGGGTATGGCGGAGTGAAAGTAGGTGCGAATTTTCACATCATCACCGGCGATAAAAATGCAATTCGCAATATTAACCGCGCCGTTGAAAAAAGCGGTCTTCATACAAAGGACCTTGTTCTGCAGCCGCTTGCTTCTTCTGCAGCAGTGATGGGACAGGAAGACCTTGAAGCCGGCGTTGCGATAGTTGACATTGGAGGTGGCACCACGGACCTTGCTGTTTTTTATGAAGGAATATTAAAACACACCGTTGTTATTCCTTTCGGTGGTGAAAATATTACGAATGATATTAAAACCGGTCTTGGTGTTTTAAAAACGCAGGCAGAACAAATGAAGGTGCAGTTTGGTTCCGCTTTATCAAATGAAGCAAAGGCGAATGCCGTCATTACTATTCCGGGATTGAGAGGAATGCCTGCAAAAGAGATCAGCGTAAAAAATCTTGCAAACATCATCCAGGCAAGGATGAGTGAGATCATGGATTTTGTAACCTTCCACCTCAAGCAGGTTGGCCTGGATAATAAAATGCTCAATGGCGGTATAGTGCTTACTGGTGGCGGCGCACAGCTGAAACACCTTATCCAGCTTACTGAATATACAACCGGGTTGAATGCGCGGATCGGTTTTCCAAACGAGCATCTTGCACCTGGCCATATTGAAGAATTGGCGAAACCAACCTATAGCACCTGTATCGGTTTGATATTAAAAGGATACAGTGATTACGAACACAACCGCAAACAATTCGAAACAAGATACACCAGGGTGGAAGTGCCCGAGGCCCTTAAAAAGCAGGAGCAGGTTGCTGAAACCTTTGCGGATGAGCAATTACGTGAAGAAAAAGTGCGAAACAGAAAAGGGTTAAAAGATTTCTGGGGCAAATTCAAGGTTACCTTGATTGATCTTTTTAAAGAAGAAGAAGACCACGCCCTTTAATTTTTTTACTAACTAACCAT
This sequence comes from Flavitalea sp., assembly GCA_039934275.1. Taxonomy (GTDB): domain Bacteria; phylum Bacteroidota; class Bacteroidia; order Chitinophagales; family Chitinophagaceae; genus Flavitalea. The sequence continues at coordinate 1,689 of JBDTMM010000320.1, forward strand.
CATTAATAATTAGCATTCTTATGATCCATTTCGATCTTCCTAAAGAAAAGTCATCCATCATCAAGGTCGTTGGTGTTGGCGGCGGCGGCAGCAATGCAGTGAACCATATGTTCAGCCAGAATATTGAGGGCGTAAATTTTATAATCTGCAATACCGATGCACAGGCGATCGCACAGAGTAAAGTACCCAACCGGGTACAGCTTGGTCCGCATTTAACCCAGGGACTCGGAGCCGGAGCAAACCCCGACATCGGACGCCAGGCAACCGAAGAAAGCCTCGAAGAAATTAAAAAGATTCTCGAGGTAAATACTAAGATGGCATTTATCTGTGCAGGAATGGGTGGGGGTACAGGAACCGGTGGGGCTCCCATTATTTCCAAGATCTGCCGCGAACTGGGTGTGTTAACAGTGGGAATTGTGACCACGCCGTTTTCATATGAAGGAAGAAAAAGACAGCAACAAGCTGAGGAAGGCATCAAGGTAATGAAACAATACGTGGATACCCTGCTTGTGATCAGCAACGATAAATTGCGTCATCAGTTTGGCAACCTGAAAATGAAAGAAGCTTTTAACAGGGCCGATAATGTTCTGGCAACCGCTGCAAAATGTATCACCGATGTGATCAACAGCACTGGCCAGATTAATGTTGACTTTGCAGATGTTTGCACGGTGATGAGAAATGGGGGTGTGGCGATACTCGGAAGCGCTGCTTGTGGTGGCGAGAATCGGGCACAACGTACCATCGAAGAAGCGCTTACTTCTCCGCTATTAAATGATAATGATATCCGCGGAGCAAAATGGATATTGATCAATATAAATTCTGCTGAAGGTGATCATGAATTCACTATGGATGAAGTGGAGATCATTCAGAATTATTTACTGGAACAGGCGGGTGAAGGAACCGACGTTATACTCGGTATGGGTTACGACAGTACGCTCGGAGACAAAATTGGTATTACATTGATCGCAACCGGTTTTGATCATAAGGATCCATTTGACAGGGTCGCACCCAAAAAAGAAGAGGATCTGAAGGATCAGAAGATTGTATTAACGCTGGAACAGCCCGCTGAAGCACTAGTAAAAAAGCCCATTGAAGAGCCTGTAATGAAGGATGATCCGATTGAAATAAATCATACGGTGAAAAAAGTGCATGTACAACAACCTATTGTTCATGCAGAAAGGCCAGCGATGAGGGAAGAATTGGCGCCTAAATTAGTAATTGATCAGCGTGCCATAGATGTGCGTGATTTTACGATGGAGGAGAGTGAAAATACTGTGGAAAAACAAATGGATAATCTACGTGAGGAAAACCCAGTGGAATGGGTATTTTCGGTTAATTCTTCCGCATCTGCAGTGTCGGGAGGATATCTTGCAAGACCATCCAATATTTATGCAGAATCTGACCACGGGGCGTCCAACCCTGAACCTGTGAAGGAACCAGTCCGGAGTATTAAGACAGAGCCAACAGAAGAAGAACCTTTAATGGCAATGCAACTGGTAATGAAGGACGAAATTCCAACGGCGGCGGAAGAGCCTCGGGCCCATCAAACCAACGATATTGTTATGAAGCCGCTGGAGTCTATTGAGGAACCTGCGCTGCAGGACGAAGTAGAACAACAAAAGCGGCGGGCAGCTGAACGGATTCAAAAG
>JBDTMM010000321.1:0-3318 GCA_039934275.1 Flavitalea sp.
CCCGTTGATGTATTTTTTATCCTCTACAATATTCCTAAGTGCATTGTAGTCGCATGGCCACCCGGCGATATCCACAGGCATGATCACTTTTGTATTCACGGTAATGGCTTCACGCACTTTAACCGGGTCGATAGTGAAGTCGTTATTTATATCCACCATAACAGGCGTGGCGCCGCATTGTAAAACGGCGAGAGCAGTAGCGCTGTAAGTATAGGCAGGTATGATCACTTCATCTCCCGGCCCCACGCCGAACCACTTTAATATCAGTTGCGCGCCGGAGGTCCAGGAATTTACCCCGATCGCAGCTTTGCAGCCGGTTAGTTTTTTTACTTCTTCTTCCAGTGCCTTACACTTTGGTCCGGTGGTGATCCAGCCGGAATTCAGGGTATCCAGTACTTCGTCAATGACGCTCTGGTCTATATACGGGGGCGAGAACGCTATTTTCATGATGGACATGTTGGTCGGTTGATTTGATTTGCTCAGGTTTATTTGGAATGGGATTAAGCGACGGCGTAAATACTTTATAATAATGGATAACGCCTACATATATAAAAACAATGACACCATTTGCAGTTTCAAGCAGCCAGGCATTGTGAAACAAGGAATTGATACAGGCAGCAAGCAATGAAAAACACATCGCGATAAGCAAAGGATCTTTGAGGCCTTTTATGAGGGTAAGGGCATATTTAAATATCGAACCCACCCGATAATACAATCCAATCAAAAATACAATGCCAAGAACGGGCCCGAGATATGTGAAAAACATCAGGTAAGCATTGTGAGAGGTTATCCCTTCCGGATAAGCAGGGTTGCCACGTATAACATCAGACCATTTTTTATTATAGAATATGAGCCCCAGCGGATAGTTGGCATATATTTTTAAATTTTCCGTGACGAGATCCGTACGCTGTTCTCCTTCTTCAAGGTTCTGCTTATTCTTGGAAAAGATATTATCACGCTGCGAATTGTTGTTTATTACCAGGGGCATGAGCCCAAATATCAGCACCGCTGCTATGGCCGCTACCAGCATAAATTTTCTGAAGCCGAAGTATATAAAAAGGAATATGCCGAGGCAGGCAAAAAAATCTACCAGCACCGATCTTTGCATTCCGTAATAAATGGCGGCCAGTGAAAGCGCAAATACAATAAATATGGGCACCGCCCCTTTTTTCATGAAGGTGTACAGGAATATAAAAACAGTAAGCGCAGCCAGCTGGTAGCCAAAAGAAAATATTGCCGAAGTTATTCCTGAAGGGCTTTGATTAACAGGGTCGCCGATAAGTTTGGCGCGGAGCGTATCGATTTGGTCGGGGTACAAATGATTGAGGTACATCACCACAGTTGAAACTGCAAGCAGGGCATAAAACACCGCTACCGAAAAACGGAAACGCAATAAGCTGTTACCTATGAAAAAACGGAAATATAAACAGCAAATAATGAATACCATATTGCTGACCACGAACATCTTCACATCTTCCTGGCCGATTACGAAGTATAACAAAGTGGCATACAGAAAAATGGAGATTTCGAGGCTAAAGGAATAAAAGGATCTGGATTTATGAAAGAATAGGATCAAAGGCACGGCGAAAAGTAAGGGAGTAGGAAAAATGAACAGGTGGTTGAGAAAAATATCAAACTCAAGTGTGTACAAATACAGGCACAGAAAAACGACTATGACTAGTTTTCTAAGCATACGTTACAATCAGGCTATGCCATTCGTTAACAATAGTCTGATAAGAGTTCGAGACGAGAATGTTGATTGCTGCAGCAGCGATCTTAAAACGAAGATGATCACAGGTAAGCAATTTGTCCATTAGTCCGGATAAAACGGAAAGGTTTCCGTCTTTTACAAGGAACCCGTTTTCTCCATCATTAATAATTTCCGCCGGACCGAATTCACAATCCATGGCAATACAGGGAATGCCAATACTCATTGCTTCAATAAGGGCATTCGGATATCCTTCATTGCGGGAGGGAAGCACAAATATTTCGCATTGCTTATAATAGTCCTGGATATTCGCCACTTCGCCAACCAGAAATACTTTTTTTTGGAGACCGAGTGCTGTGATTCTGTTTTCAAGGCTTATACGCTCCGTGCCATTACCAACGATTAGCAAGTCCACACCAGTGGTTTTTAATAATGCAAAAGAATCGATTAGCCGGTCAAATCCTTTTACAAATTCCAATCTCCCCGCACCGAGGACGAATTTATTAGGATGTACCTTTTCCTCTTTGAAGATGTTGAAAGGCTGTACAAAATTTCGAATCAGCTGGAGGTTATTTAAAGATTTAAAGTGACTATTTTGTTTAATGCTTTCCAGTATACCGGTAGCTGGAGCGATTACAGCCCTGGCTTTATTATACAAAATGGAGAGTATTATTTGCATCATACCCGATTTTGCATAAATAGTTCGCTTTGGTGAAGTGCGCTCAGATACTGTATAAGGAATCCTTAATAAGGAACAAACAATTCCTCCCCAAAAGTTTGCGGAGGTTTGAAATGCAAATAAAATGGAAGGAGACTCTTTTTTCAGAGTATGGATCAGGCTAAAGAAAGTTACTACTCCAAATCGAATACGGTTGAAAAAGCTATCCTTTCTTTCGGTACTGATAAGGGAAATAACTTTCACCTCTTTTTCGAGGTGATACAAAGGCTTTTCTCCCGGATTTAAACAGATAATGATCACTTCATAATCGCGGTAATGAAATTCGTTGGCAAGTGTACATATTACGCGCTCGGCGCCACCAGCTCCAATAGAGGGACTGAGAAATGCAATTTTCTTCTTGTTGATCATTTGAATTTACTGGTCAGGATTAAAAAAAACCATTTCTGTTCACGAACACCCATAATGAAGCTGAAACTGAAATAGATCAACAACCCAATTATACTGCTGATGATTACAGAAACATAAGCATTATCAATGTACCTGTTCACGAAGAAAACGGATACCGCCATAAGTATTCCATTGAGCAGCATTTGGAATACTTTTTTATATTCTGAAACTTTGATAGTAATAAAATACTGGTTCAGCAGAAAAGAAAATACTGCGCTTAATACCATACCATACACGAACGGCAATATTCCAAAACGATAGGTTGCAAGAATAGTAAGCACGATAAACGCTTTTTTTATGAGTTCCAGTTTAAACAACTGAAAAGTACGCGCCTCGATCTTGAACAAGCTGCGGTTAACGGTTTCCAGAATAATAAACAATCCTGAGAGGCTTAATATTTTCAGTATGCTCGCTGAAAACAACCATTCCTTTCCCAGCAAGATCAATACTATTCTTTCGGAAAGAACCATCATTAGTATCGTTA
>JBDTMM010000322.1:0-3297 GCA_039934275.1 Flavitalea sp.
GGAAGCCGCGCGGAAAACCTTCAATCAAATACAACCATCGCCAACCCGCATAACCAAACACGCCGTGCATTTCGAGTAAAGCACCGGAAAGCGGCAGTCCTATAACAGAGGCAAGGGCAGCAGCAATATAAAATAACGACATTGCCTTAGCGCGGTTCGATTTTGGGAACCACTGACTGAGGTAATAAATAATACCTGGCGTAAATCCTGCTTCTGCCGCTCCAAGCAGCAATCGCATTCCATACAACTGATATGGCGTATGAATAAAGGCCATTCCCATCGCCACTAAACCCCAGCTTACCATTATCCGCGCGATCCATTTTCTTGCACCAACCTTTACAAGAATAATATTACTCGGTACTTCAAAAAGAATATAAGTAACATAAAAAAGTCCCGCACCTATGCCATACATTTTGGCAGACAAACCCAGGTCGGCATTCATTTGCAGCGCCGCTACAGAAATGTTAGAACGATCGAGGTAGGCAATTAGATAAAGCAGCATCAAAAAAGGAATCAGCCTCTTGGTGACGGTGGCAATCGTTTTTTCTTCAAATTCAGGCATCAGTGATCAATAAAATATTAGGTAATTATGTTGGCTTTTATCTGTGCAGTTAATGCAAGTTCCGTTGCAAGAAAACAGTGCTCCTGCGACATTGCTGTTTCGGTACGGTTCAGTATATCATCGACTAATTGCGGACCGTATGAAAGAACCGTACTGCTACTGTCCACGTATTTTGTTTCCTTATTATTCACAAGGATAAGATGGTTTGTTCCTTTTCTTCCGGCGATGTCGATATTTTTCCGGATCTCAATATATCCTTCAGTACCTAAAATAGTGAGGCGCGAATCGCCCCATGTTCCCAGGCTGTCTGGCGTAAACCAGTCCACTCTCATATATCCACTGCAGTTGTTGCCCCTGACCATTGCATCACCAAAATCTTCCAGGCCAGGATGATCCTTATGATTATAGTTCCCCACTTGTGAGGCCACTATCTCAAATGATTTACTGTTGGTGAGAAAAAGAAACTGATCGCTTTGGTGTGTTAATATATCACAGAGAATACCGCCATATTTTTCCTTTTCAAAAAACCATGGAGGTCGTGTTGAAGCGCTTAACCGGTGCGGACCCATGCCGATAGTGTTGATCACCTTTCCAATGGCCCCGGCTTTTACCAACTCTCCGGCTTTTATGGTGGATTTGCTTTCAAGCCGCTCGCTATACATGATGGAATAAATGCGATTCGTTTCTTTCTGAACCTTCCTCACTTCTTTTAATTGTTCAAGGCTTATTATGCCCGGCTTATCGGCCATGAAATCTTTCCCGTGCCGCATCACTTCAATACCAAGTGGCGCACGGTTGTTAGGTATAGCGGCGCTAACCACTAATTGTATTGATTTATCGTCGAGTATCTCCTGCTTCGATTTTGCCAATAACACTCCAGGGAAATTCTTTGCAAACGCGGCTGCAAGGTCGGGTTCGCTGGCATAAAAGGAAACCAATTCGCCACCGCCGCGTTTCACGGCATCTATTTGTGCTGTAATGTGTCCATGATTGATCCCAATGGCAGCGAATCTAATCCGTGGTTTATCATAGATAGTTTGGAGAGGCACAGAATGGTACTCCGCAATTGATTTTGGCATCCACGGAATGGCAACCATCGCGGATGCGGCAACTGCTGTATTCTTTAAAAACCTTCTCCTGTCGGAAAATATATCTGTCATACCGGCCAATTATTCATGGAAAGATATTAATAATAATTATTGCAATCTCATATTCCTTCCCACTATAGAATAAATAATGGCGCACATAAATGCAAGAAATACTACAATCAGCCTGCTGAAAAAAAGGAGGGATTTGTTCACTCGCCACTTTTTCATCTGATGTACCTGCAGCATTGATAAAAGTGCGCAGTCCGAGTTCTTTTTCGAGGCCACGTTTTGCTTTCTTTGGAGATGCCAATACTGCGGAAGTAGGAAAGATGGTTCCAATAAATGCACTGCTGAAGGTGCCAAGTGAACCCTATTTAAGAAGGTGTTCCCGTTTCATAATCAGTCATAGTTGGTTATTAGTGTATAAGTTTATTGCGAAGAAATGGAAATTCGCTCTGCGATTCCTGAGGTATGGGATCTTTAAAAATATGCTTTTCCGCTTATATTCATCATATCAACCTCGCAAAATGCCCCAATGCGTTTACGCTGCGCTTTTTCCAGTAAATTGAATGCTCAAATAACATCATTCAAAAGGGCGCCGATGTTGTTACCAACTTGCATTTGAAAGTAAAAAGCCAATAAAAATCATTTACGATAGCTGAACTGAATAAATAATTATGGATAAAAAAATAGTACGTGCAGGAATAATCGGTTCAGGCTTTGCTGCGAAATTTCATTACGATGCACTGCAAAGAGTATTCAGCGCAAAGGTGGATATTATCGGCGCATGGTCGCCTTCCCAAAAAAACCTTTCCGGATTTACGGAACCGAGAAATATTAAATCGTTCAAAAGCGCTGATGACCTTTTAAAAGAAGTGGATGTTATTCACGTGTGCACCCCGCCCGTTACACATGAGCCAATTGTTATTGCTGCGCTGCAGAATAATAATGACGTGATCGTTGAAAAACCATTTACCGGCTATTTTGGGGATGATACTGAAACATTTAACGGCGACACTTTTTCAAAACAAAAAGGATTGGAGCAGGCGATGGAAAGTGTTCGCCGCATACTCGAGGCAGAAAAAAACAGCAAAGGCCGCATAATGTATGCAGAAAACTGGGTCTATGCTCCTGCTATTCAGAAAGAAAGAGCACTGCTAGAAGCAACAAAGGCACAAATACTTTGGATGCACGGCGAAGAATCACATTCAGGGTCACATTCGTTAACGTATGGACAGTGGAAATTCTCAGGTGGAGGTTCAATGATTGGGAAAGGATGTCACCCTTTATCCGCAGCGATCTATTTTAAACATGTAGAAGGACGCGTCCGCAACGGGAAACCGATTCGTCCAAAATCAATTTCCGCACGCACACACGCTATCACCAGGATGCCGGATTTTAAAGACGAAGGGTATTTAAAAACGACCTATAAGGACACCGAAGACTTTGCGTTACTTCATATTGAATTTGAAGACGGTACCATCGCAGATCTTTTCGCCAGTGAACTGGTTCTCGGAGGCGTGCACAACTGGATAGAAGTAAATACCACCAATCACCGGACGATCTGTAATATCAATCCTAATAATTCCATGCAGTCGTACACTCCCGCACAGAAGCATTTTGAAAATGTATATGTGGTGGAGAAAA
>JBDTMM010000323.1:0-3290 GCA_039934275.1 Flavitalea sp.
GATGGCCCTTCAGAAAAAGAAAGAAGAGGCAAAGAAAGAAAAAGAGGCAAAACTTAAATCCAAATAGCCTCTTTTAAAAACTGCTCATTATAGACTTTATCACAGAAATTGCCGGAAGATATTTTGCCAATGAGGACCCTGTAAATAAAATACTTCGGGTAAAAAATCTGAGGTCGGAATAAATAATTACTATAAATGCAGAACGTCATTAAAAAATTAAAGTTTCGGAACAAAGGAGTGATCCTTAACACACCTCCAGCTATTGAAAAAGAGTTTGTGAAAGAGGGATTCAAAAAAGAATTCGATAAAAAAATCAAGAGCACCAATACTTTGGTTTTTATTAATAATAAAAGTGAGTACCTGAATTTTCTAAAATCTATCCTGAAAGATATTGAACATGATAGCGTGTTGTGGTTCGCTTATCCTAAGGGACTTCCAGGATCAAAACAGAATCAACAGGGATACGATCCTCTCTTATTCAACCCCACTCAATGGATACCGAATTTATTCTTTCATGAAAAAATGAAAATATCATAGTTGAAAATGGTTTGCATCCGAAGAGGAAGTAACAGCAATATTGGCAAAGGTCAAAACCCTCGGCGCAGTGATTGTTAAACCTGCACAGAAGGTATATTGGGGAGGATTCAGTGGCTACTTTAAAGATTTGGATGGTTATGTTATAGAAGTTGCCTTCAATCCATTTTGGGATTTTGATGAACATGATAACCTGGTGCTGTAATGCCCAAATTTCCTGACACTCGTACAAATTAATAGCAATCTATTTTGTATTGAAGCGACAAGGCTTTTGAATGGGCACCTTTGCGCCCTTTAATTGTGTGGAGATGTATCGCAAAGAGCGCGAAGGATTCGCAAAGGGTGCAAAGTGGGGTACCACCACAAAAAAAACCCTGTCCGGAGACAGGGTTCATCATACCAGTTGGTATTAATCTATTTGGTCACTATTACCTGGAGGTCATCATAGGCAGTAGCTCCCTTGTTATCTGTAACTGTAAGCCTGAATACATAAGTGCCCACTACAAGGTTGTTGGCGTGTGCGTGTGTTAATGAAGTGGTGGCAACGGTAGTTGAGGGGCCACTCACTTTTGTCCAAACATATTTGGTTAACCAACCATCGTTGTCTTTTGAAAGCGCACCATTCAAAAATGCATTTGTGCGTATCGCTAAACTAATAACCTGATCCACTCCCGCAGTTGCTGTCGGCAGTTTATTGGTAGTTGTAGGAACCGGCACAGGGCTTGGAACTGGCGTTGGTATTGGAGTTGGCGTAGGAGTTGTATCTGTTGATGAGGCACTTCCCTTTTTAAACCTTAACAGCCACTCATAAATATTATATCCATCGGTCCGTAGACTTGGTTGGAATGCTGTGCTCCACGTAGCATTGTGGCTAAGGCCACTGTAAACGGTCAGTTTATAATTCGTACTCATTGCAGCATTATCAGCTTTCATCCAGCTGATTAAATTTACACCCCATGCAGAAGGCACTACCTGGTCACCATTTGAATAAATACCCCATACCGGAATATTTTTCGAAGCGATGTTACTTGCTATTGTGGTAGTAGCTGCAGTACCGCCGCAAACAGGTGCAATCGCGGTAACATTCTGACCATACACATTTGCATAATCAATAGTAGAACCACCACCCATGCTTAATCCTGTTACATATATTCTTGTAGGATCCACACGATATTTTGACACTGCATAACTAATCACAGCCTGCACGTCGGCAGCACTTGGCCTAACCTTAAACTGAGGCGAAACATAAATAGGTGAAAGATGTACTCCACCCACGATATATTCTGCGGGAAGTTTATGATTGGTGGCCATATTTGGAATGCCACAGCAATTAATTTTTAACCCTGTTCCCAACTCCCCGATCCCGTGAATAAACACGATCAGCGGATATTGTTTGGTAGTAAGCGCATAACGCGCGGGCAGGGTTTGATAATAACCTGCGCAGTTGGAATTGATGGCGGAATAAACAGGTGTGTGCACGGGGTAAGCAGTTTCTGCTACATCGTTCACACTGTCATTACTTGAAATGGAGGCACTCTGCACCAGTGCAGAATTTTCAGGAGAAATAACGGCGTCCTTTTTACACGAAGAAATTAAAATGAAGAGAGCGCATAAACTTGCGAGCACTTGCTTTTTAGCATACATAGGTCACGGATTTTAAATAAGGAAATTGGATTCGATTGTCACATGGTATTGGGCCAAAATGGTGCCAAAGGAGGGCTTACCTCTCTGTTAATTTTTAATACTAATAGAAACACTTATAATGCGCCCTGTGTAAATTGGCAAGTTTATATTATGCGGAGGTAAAATCCATTTCAGGTATGCATTCACATTAATAGGGATAACTATTTATTCGTTGCTACCCTCCAGCGAATTAGCTGATTATACTATTGTAAACGGTAAGATTTTACTACGAAAATAGTCCAGCTTTATAAGAAATGTTTTATTTTCCGCAAATGAATGAACAGTATGCGGCACCGACACCATTGAACGAAGAAGTATTAACGCTTGCCAGAACGCTTTGGGAATATCATCATATGCATCATCAGCTTAAAAAGTGCGACTGCATTTTGGCATTGGGAAGTCATGATTTGCGGGTAGCAAACCGCGCTGCCGAACTATGGTTCGAAGGGTGGGCGCCGTATATTATTTTTTCCGGTGGATTGGGAAACCTGACCCAGGGAGTGTGGCAAGAGGCAGAAGCCGATCAGTTTGCAGCAATTGCCGTAAACATGGGCGTGCCCAAAGAAAACATCCTAATTGAAAATAAATCTACCAACACCGGCGAAAACATCCAATTCACAAAACTATTGCTGGCAGAAAAAGGGCTTGCCCCGCAAAAGATACTGTTGGTGCAAAAACCATATATGGAGCGAAGAACTTATGCCACTGTAAAAAAATGGTGGGAAGAAAAAGACATCATCGTTACTTCGCCACAGTTTACATTTGAGAATTATGCAACGGTCGATATCCCATCCGAAAAGGTAATACACATTATGGTTGGAGACTTGCAACGCATCAAAGAATATCCTGCAAAAAACTTTCAGATCTATCAGGAAATTCCTGCTGAAGTGTGGCAAGCATATGAACAATTAGTTGCCCTTGGATTCACTGCACACATGATTGCAGAAACCAGTAATTGATCAACTTTATTATGTTGCATAATCAATCAATAATTTTTCTTTAAGAAGTTTTATTCGTTTGCCGGAGGTAGTAATTATTTTTTTCTTTATTAATTCTTTAAAAAACCTGAAAAC
>JBDTMM010000324.1:0-3271 GCA_039934275.1 Flavitalea sp.
AGTCGTACGATGCAATTGTTCCGTCAGGATCATTTGAAGCACGGCCGTCTAGCTGGATGGTGGGGTTTGGCAATTGCACTTCAATGTCCGCACCCGCATCGGCATTAGGAATAGCGTTTGGCGCCGGGTTCACAATTACTTTCACAGTATCTCTTCCAATCGCTCCGTCATTATCCTTCACCTGCAACCTGAAGTAGTAGGTTCCTTGGGAAAGGTTGTTGATATCAGTTATTGAAGAAGATGGGTTTACAATATTGAAATCATTCGGTCCGGATATTTTTATCCAGGTATAATTGGTGATGGTGCCATCTGCATCAGTAGAAGCAGATCCATTCACCGTAACTGAATTTTCCGGTAAAGTAATAGTCAAAGTATTACCGGTTTTTGCAACCGGTGCCACGTTTGGTGGCGGAGGAGGAACAATTGCCTGGTTAACTTTTACTACGATGGTATCTGCATCAGTGGCACCGTTATTATCTTTTACTAATAACCTGAACGTATAGGTTCCTGCAACTAAACCTGTAATATCTGTATTAGCATTATTTGCATTTTTGATAGTATAGGTAGAAGGTCCGCTAATGTAGGTCCATGTGTAATTGGTAACCGATCCATCGGCATCCGTCGATTGGTCGCCGAATACCCTCACTGAATCGATTGGCAGGGTAACAGTTTTGTTGGCACCCGCTTCCGCAACGGGTGGAATGTTTAAAGGTGGTGGAGCAGGATTAACCGTTACCATGATGGTATCGGCATCTACCGCACCTTTATTATCGGTAACCCTGAGCTTGAAAGCATAAGTACCTTCGGTCAGTTTAGTTACGTCCGTATTTGCTGAATTTGGATTTGCAATTACGTATTGATTGGGTCCGGTAATTTTTGTCCAGGAGTATGAACTGATTGTTCCGTCGGGATCTGATGATCCGTTGCCGTTTAACGTTATTTTATTATTTGGCAAAGTAATAGTAAGATCATTGCCTGCTTTTGCAACAGGTAATTTATTTACCGGTGGAGGAATTGCTTTTACATTAACAGTGATCTGATCTTCTGATGAACCGCCTTTGTCGTCGATTACTTTCAGTTTAAAAACATAAGTTCCTGCAACGAGACTCAAAACATTCGTGGTCTTTTTATTTGGGTCTGAAATATTAGCAGCCGGACCAGAAACTTTGCTCCAGTAGTAAGAAATGATTGAGCCGTCGGCATCTGTGGAATTGCTTCCATCGAGCGTTGTATTATTTTCAGGAAGAGTAAGGTTAACATCGGTACCGGCTTTTGCAACTGGTAAAACATTCGGTACTGTAGACCCGGCTGCAACAGTAACGGTAATGGTATCACTGGTAAATGCTGCGCGGTCGTCCACAACATATACTGCATAGGTATAAATTCCCGGAACATTTAAGTCGGTAACTGTAGTGGTTGAATTTGATCCGAAGGAATTGGTGATGGTTCCCGCATCAGGACCGGATAATTTTTTCCATACATATCTTACAATCTTTCCATCGGCATCGGTAGAAGATGATGCGTCTAATGTTGCGGTACCCGTTCCGGTTGTAATATTTATATTTCCTCCTGCATGTGCCACAGGTAATTTGTTTGGAGCCAGTTTCCTGTTTTGCCCGAGGAACCATTCGTATATATTTACTACTCCCTGGTATTTATAACTTGTATCGGTATAAACCCTGTCCCAAACCTGATGACCTCCTGTAGGCCATAAGGTCAGTAATGGTTTTACTTCAGGATTTGCTGCCATTATCCTGTCGAATGCGCGATGGCTGCACGCAACTGATGCCGTAGGATCATCTACTGCATGGAATGACCAAACCGGCAATTTTGCATCCGCTACTACTTTGCCATCGTAGAAAGTGCATGGCGCGCATATTGTTGCACACGCTGCCAGATTTTTAGGATATGCTGCATCGTTAGAAATATAACGAAGACTTCCTCCGCCGCCCATACTAAGGCCGGTAAGGAAAATTCTGTCTGCATCAATGTGTAAATTTTGTTTTGCATACTTTATCAGCTCATCAACGAACTGTGTTGGCCACATTCCATATTTCGTAGGACACTGTGGAGCGATCACTACAAAACTTTCAGTTTTACCGTTCCAGGTAAATTTCATTTTGTGACCGAGCTTAATAATTCTTGGAAGACCGCAACAGGTAACATTTCTCAACTGAGATGTACCATTTCCTCTTTCACCTATTCCGTGAAGGAAAATAATAAGGGGATATTTTGTGTTGGGCTGTTGGTTATAATCTGCTGGCTTATACTGAAGAAAACCAAGATAATCACCAGTTGAAGCATTAATATGCTCCTGTGTAAAGGGAGCCGGAACCTGAGCTGACGCTGTGCCCTGAAAGACGGATAACACGCACACAAGCAACAAAGTCCTAAATAAATAGGTACAGTTTTTCATGGGTTGGATTTAGGATAACGAATTAGTGAACTGGACGGTTTCGATAAATTGAACAAATCATAAACGCTGATTAAATCAATTTCCTTGCATCAAAACAACAAAAAATTTGCTGTTTTGTCAATAGTCTTTTGAAAACAAATGTTACCCGTAAACTCTCGTAAGAGTTTATGCTTAAAGCAGATAGGCGATAGTAAAAATACCGCGCGAAAGGGAGGGCAGTTTTACTCTTGGATATTTAATCGTGTGAATTTTCGCCGGTGAAACTTTTGGGTGTATGCACAAATTCTTTCCTGTTAATATGCACCCCCATAGCGGCTTTCAGGAAGGTAAGCGTTAAAAAAGGGAGTTTAAGGAATGCCTTCAATGTCCGAAGGTTATAAAAGTTAAATGGTATTGCGAGTAATAACGATGAAATATAAACGATAACCAGCAGGAGCCAGGAAACGATTGAAATGCCAGTATATTGTGCATGAAAAATATTTTCTGAAGCTGAAATAGCGGCCATGCATAACAGCAAAAACAGGAATATTAAACGCGGCGGAATGAGGTTGATGAATAATTTATTCCAGTAGTCTTTTGTTTTGTGAGCAACATGCTCCGCGCGCGAAAAGAATAATTTAAGATGAAGCCCCTGCGATTCGAGCCACCTTCTGCGCTGATTTTCATACACCTGTTCCTTCGACACTTTTTCATCAAGTATGTAGGCATCTTCAATATATTCTATTACTATTCCGGCCTTCATCATTTCAAAATCGACTTCCCTGTCGCATGCCGGGTTATCGAGTATGCCGGGTTTATTATACACTTCCTTTAATTTTTTAAATTCGAAGGCCATTCCCGAACCAATTAATGAAG
>JBDTMM010000325.1:0-3261 GCA_039934275.1 Flavitalea sp.
ATTTGTTTTTGCAATGCCCTTTACATTTACAACCTGCACGAATTCCACTTTGGTATTATAAAATTTAGTATCGATGCTAAAAACTTCTTCAAAATGTTTTTCCATTTTACCCACTTCTTTTACATTTCCGTCGTAGGTGGTAAGGGGGTTCTTTGTAAACGATACTTTGGTAGGCAGTGGCCCGCCATCTGGCTGTGTAGTGGAGTAAATGTGCCAGGGTTTGCTAATAGCAGCCACTAAGCGCACTTCATACTTTTTATCTCCGATTTTTTTGCTGTCGAACGTCCACTCTACCGGGTTGGCCTGGGCAAAAGAAAACGAAGCAGTAAACAGGGAAATAACAAGTAAGTACAAACGGTTCATAAAATACATTTTCATGGTAAAGCAAAATAACGCTTGCTGACCTAACAATGTGCGCAATTCCCTGCTAAATAAGAAGATATTCAATTTAAATTAACAATCCTCTAACGGCAGACACTTTTGTGAAAGCTATGTAACTTTAAAGAATCAATACTTAAGAAACGATGGCATTTATAGATTATTACAAGATACTTGGACTGGATAAGAAAGCTTCTGATGACGACATTAAAAAAGCATACAGGAAGCTTGCACGCAAACTACATCCCGATTTAAATCCAAACGATAAGGAAGCGAATAAGAAATTTCAGCAGATCAATGAAGCAAACGAAGTATTAAGCGACCCGGAAAAGAGAAAGAAATACGATGAATACGGAGAGAACTGGAAACACGCCGAACAATATGAAAATGCAAAACAACAACAGCAATCATCGGGAAGAAGGACTCAACAGGAATACAGCGGCGAATTTGGTGATGATAATTTCTCCGATTTCTTTTCATCGATGTTTGGTAACACCTCATCAGCTGGCGGAAAAAGAGGCGGACAGGTGAAGTACCGCGGACAGGATTACAACGCCGAACTGAGACTAACCCTTCGTGATGCCTACATCACTCACCAGCATACCCTATCGGTCAATGGAAAAAATGTGCGCATCACTGTTGCTGCAGGTATTGCAGATGGCCAGGTAATAAAACTCAAGGGGCATGGTGGTGCAGGTGTAAATGGCGGACCGGCTGGTGATCTTTATATTACCTTCCAAATTATTGAGGATCCGTTGTTCAAACGCCTCGGCAATGACCTATTCATAATGGCAGAGCTTGACCTATACACAGCGGTGCTTGGCGGGGAAATAACCCTTGAAACCCTTTCAGGTGCGGTTAAACTGAAGGTTAAACCCGAAACACAAAATGGTACAAAGACGAGGCTGAAAGGAAAAGGATTTCCGGTATATAAAAAAGACGGTGAATTTGGCGACCTTATTGTTACCTATACTGTCAGGATCCCTTCCGGGCTTACAGATAAACAAAAAGAATTATTCAGAGAGTTAGCTAAAACTCAATAACCCTTTTTTATGGATACTGAATTATTTGCCATAACCGATTATTGCAGCGTACACCAGATAGACGCGGCATTTATAGAATCGCTGGAAAAGGAAGGGCTGATTTTGGTGGTGAATAAAGACGAGAATAAATATGTGGAAGAAGAGCAGCTTCACATGCTGGAAATATTCACACGCTGGCATATGGAAATGGGTATTAATACCCAGGGAATCGACGCAATGCACCACCTTGTGGCAAGGCTGAAGGCCGTTCATTATGAATTAGATAGGTTAAAAACGAGGTTACGTTTCTACGAAGAATAATGGCCTGGCATGAAAATTTTACCTGTTCCTTCATAAAGCTTCGTTTATGATTAAGCAATTTGTAGTAGTTGCCCTTTTTGTAGTATTTATTGTCAGTGCCTTCTCAATGACCATTTCGGGTTGATCACACAGTAGTCATATTACTTTCCTGGATATACCTGAACATAAAAAAACAAAAAAGCGCAAGAATGATTACTATGAAAATGATATTTCCTATTGTTATGCGCATGATAAACGAATAGGAAATAAATTTATACATTATTATTTGAATTCAAATGAACAAATCCCGGTATGTATACACTACCGGGATTTGTTTTTTTTATGATTTCTTTACCAGCTGAATCTCTGCCTCTAATTTTACTTCATCTCCCAATATCAAATTTCCTGCTTCAGTAACTCCATTGAAAGTAATTCCGAAATCTTTCCTGCTGAACTTCCCGGTAACGGTAAATCCTGCCTTTATCTGGCCGTAAGGATCCACTACAGTACCCCCAAATTCAACGTTCAGAGGAACTGATTTTGTGGTGCCGCTGATGGTAAGGTCGCCCTGTAATTTTGCATCGCCCCCATTCTTCTCGTATTTATTTCCTTTATACACAATTTGTTTGTGTTCTGCAATATTAAAAAAATCAGCAGACTTTAAATGCTCATCGCGTTGTGCGTTGTTGGTAAAAATGGAATCGAGGTCTGCAGTAAAATCAATTGCAGAAGCACTGCTGAAATCATCTGTAGCCGTAGTTACGTTAAGATCGAATTTTTTAAAGCTGCCGGTAACGGTACTGATCATCAGGTGCTTTATTTTAAATTGAATTTCCGAATGTGTTGGGTCGAGTGCCCATTGAATGTTTGACATGATTTTTTTAATTATTTGTGAGTTGATTAAAGGATGCTTAATTATTTATTTTATTTAACTGGCCGAATTTCCCGCTCTTGAAATCTTCAATCGCCTGTACCACTTCCTGTTTTGTGTTCATTACAAAAGGACCATAGGTTGCAATAGGCTCATTAAGCGGCTGTCCACTCATTACGGTAATGTTGGTTTCCTCGCTTGCATTGATTTCAATTCGTTCGCCCTCATTTTCAAATACAACAAAATCTCCTGTTGAGGCGTCCTGACCATTTACGTTTATCTTACCATTATTCACCAATAACATGGTATTGTTATCGGGAGGCAGATTGAAAGAAAATATTGCTTTGTTTACCAGCACTACGTCATAAAGATCAACGGGGCTGAATGTTTCTGCGGGTCCTGTTGTATCGCGGAATTGTCCTGCAATAATTCTTGCGTACGATCCATTGTTGTCAATTCTTACATTTGGAATTTGTGCCGAAGTAATATTCTGATACTTTGGTGAAGTCATTTTATATTTTGCCGGAAGATTCACCCACAGTTGCATAAAGTGTTGCCTGCCGCCGGTTTTCATAAATGATTCACTTAGAAATTCTTCATGAAGCACACCTGATCCTGCGGTCATCCATTGTACATCGCCTTTATTTATTTCTCCACCCCCACCTGCTGAATCGCGGTGAGCTATTGAAC
>JBDTMM010000326.1:0-3251 GCA_039934275.1 Flavitalea sp.
AAATGTACGGGCAGGGTATCGGTGGCGCTGTACCGGACAACATGATTGTCGAAAAAATCGCGAAGGCCATCTTCGATGATGTTTTCGATCATATAATGCCCACGGTTTTCGGATAGAAAGGTAGAATAAGCAGCGAGATAGCGGTTGGGCAGTGGTTTGCTGTACACCGCTTCCAGGATGCCTTCCGTGGATGTATGAAATTTCGAATCGAATTTTTCCATCAGCTCGGGATCGAATGTGCGGTAGAGATAATGCTGGATGATCTTAATCCCGAGATAGGCGCCACTTCCCTCATCACCTAAAACATACCCCAGGCCGGGGCTGTTCTTTAAAATGGATTGGCCGTCGTAAGAACAGGAATTCGATCCTGTACCGAGGATGCAGGCAATTCCTGGTGAATGCTGGCATAGGGCCCGGGCAGCACCCATTAAATCGTGTTCAACCTGTATATGTGCCTTTTTGAACGTAAGAGCCAATACCTTGTATACCCTCTTTGCATTCGCGGGATCTTTGCAACCCGTACCGTAAAAGAAAACGGCATCAGGCTGAATATTACTTAGCTGAGGAAGCATTTCGTGTTCAACAACGGCCGTTAACTGCACGGCATTTAAAAAATACGGGCTCATTCCCTGCGTAAAAAAATGTTTATTTTCTTTTTCAGAAACGAGGCACCACTCGCATTTCGTAGATCCGCTATCAGCTATTAGTATCAACATAATTTGGTTATCGCTCCGCAACCCGGATTAAAACGAAGGTAAAATTCACAATTTGAAATTTATTAAGAACTTCGCGGTGAAAAATACATAAAGAATTTAAGCAAGAGCAGTTTAACGTGAGGTTGGTGCTCACATACAAAGACGATGAAAAATACGCAGGCCTGGTTACCATTGATGTTCGCAATTGTGTTGATAGTAGGATTAGTGACGGGCTACAAACTGAGAGAGCGCATCCCGGCCCCGCAGGGGTTTTTCCAGAATAGCAGCAGGTCGGCTATACAGGAATCCATTGATCTTATCCGGATGCACTATGTTGATCCCATTTCAACCGATAGCCTTTCCGACGATGCCATCCAGGCAATGCTCACCCACCTGGACCCACATTCTATTTTCATTCCCGCCAAATACCTTCAGGAAGCGAACGAGGATTTGCAAGGTAATTTTGAAGGGATTGGGGTTGAATTCCAGATCATCAACGACACAGTGCACGTGGTAAATGTTTTACCGGGCGGACCGAGCGCTAAAGCCGGCGTTAAAACCGGGGATAAATTTCTGAAAGTGGGCGACTCTATAGTAGCAGGCAATCATATCACCTCCGAAAGAATAAAGCTCCTGCTTCGCGGAGAAGAAGGCAGCACCATAGAAATCGATTTCCAAAGAGGAAGTGCCATTCAGAAAGTAAGCGTTGCGAGGGGAATGATACCCCTGTATTCGGTTGACGCATCATACATGATGGACAGTATCACCGGTTATATTCACCTCAATAAATTTTCAGGAACCAGCTACGAGGAATGTATGGCAGCATTTGAAAAGCTGAATAAACTGGGTATGAAAAAATTGCTCTTCGACCTGCGGGATAATGGAGGTGGGATACTTGGAGAGGCTGTGGACATTGCCGATGAATTCCTCGACCAGGACAAACTGATAGTATATACACAGGGCGATAAACAACCACGGCAGGAATACCGTTGCAAAAGACCGGGACAGTTTGAAAAGGGAAAACTGGTGATGCTGGTAAACGAAGGATCTGCATCGGCAAGCGAAGTACTCGCCGGCGCCATGCAGGACTGGGACCGTGCTACGATCGTTGGAAGAAGGACATTTGGAAAGGGACTCGTACAATCTCAATACGACCTTAATGGCGGCGGTGCATTAAGACTTACTGTGGCTCGTTACTACACTCCCACCGGACGCAGCATTCAGAAATCATACGCCAAAGGAAGAACGGCCTACAATGATGAGGTGCTCGAAAGATTTCACAATGGGGAAGTGACGACAGATACCGTGCAGGTCGCAAAGGGCCATGCGTTTAAAACCAATTCGGGCCGCGTGGTATATGGCGGCGGCGGTATAACACCCGATATTTTTGTACCTCTCGACTCTACGGGTTTCAAAGGTGATCTGTCACCCTTATTTGCGAACCAGAATTTCGGAAAGTTCATTTACGAATATTACATTCACAATCAGGCCTTCTTTAACAAGTTTAAAAATGCTGCCGACTTCTCCGCGCATTTTGTGCCGGATGAAAATACCTGGAAAACCCTGGAGGATTATATTGCCGATAACGATATTAGATTATCGGAGTTCCCTGCGAAAGACAAAAACGAAATCGGGAAAAGGATAAAGGCCTGGATGGCAAGGCAGCTTTGGGGCATGTCTGGTTATTACGAGGTAAGCAACCTGTACGACCTTACAGTTCAGAGGGCGAGGCAGGTGAATTAAAAGCTCCGCTTTTCAACTCCTTCATTTCCATATTATAGGAGAGGATTAGTCCAACACCGCCACCTATCGCGATCAACGCAAAGTATAAAGGAGGATGTTCTTCTCCGTAGCGGGACGTCATACTCATATCTATAAAATAGGCTGCAAGCAAACCAAGACCTGAGCCAACGAGCAAAAGGCCCCATTTCAGATATGTAAAAGGTTCCGGCCCCTTTGAGCCTCTGATCCTTGGGTTAAAGCCCTTTTCAATCATTGCAAGGCTTTCTTTCTTTTGCATATACACCAACCCGAATATGAGTGCGAAAAATCCGAGTGGAACAAGAATAGGTATAAGTAATTCCGGACGCATAAGGTGTAATTTATATTTTTTTTAGAAAGTTTACTTGCTATATCAGACTACACCCATTTCCACGAGGTTACACCTTAAGGTAAAAAGATTTTAGATTTATGTACTTTACAGTGTAACCGGAACCTCTCATCTGTAGTCTCACTATCAATAATGGATACCGGGTTAACTGACAATGAGATAATTACCAGGGTCATAAAGGGTGAAAACCAACTCTATGCAGAATTGGTTACACGCTATCAGGGTTTTGTGTTTACAATCGCCTTAAAATATACACCTGTCAGGGAAGATGCAGAAGAAATAGCTCAGGACGTTTTTGTAAAGGCCTACAAGGCACTAAAAGATTTTCGGGGCGACTCTAAATTCAGCACCTGGCTTTATTCAATAGTAAACTCGACCAGTATTACCTTTTTAAGAAAGAAAAAGATCGATATCAGCTCCCTGGACAATGAGCACGTTTTTGAAGT
>JBDTMM010000327.1:0-3246 GCA_039934275.1 Flavitalea sp.
AGGTATTTGGAGAAAGTGAAATTTCACAATCCGTAAACGCATACAGCGCATCGATGGTGATGTCGGGAGAAATTCCCGGCGAAAGGTCCACGAGAATTTCAACATCTGCTGCGGTATTGTCAGTTACTTTTTTTATCTTAATTTTTCCAAGTTCGTTCGCCTTTACGATAGAATCCATCAATTGCGCGGTGGTAACCGAATAGGGTACATCGCGGATGGCCAGTGTTTTTTTATCAAGCTCTTCTATTTTCGATCTTACCCTTATTTTTCCTCCGCGCCTGCCTTCATTATAATTGGTAGTATCGGCCATACCACCCGTTTGAAAATCTGGGTGGAGTTCGAATTTTTTTCCTCTCAGGAATTTAATCGATGCCTCTATGAGTTCGCAAAAGTTATGTGGTAAAATTTTTGTTGCCAGCCCCACTGCAATGCCGTCTGCCCCCTGAGCGAGCAATAACGGAAATTTCATAGGCAAAGTGACGGGTTCATTTTTTCGCCCATCATAGCTCAATTGCCAATCAGTGGTTTTATCATTGAAGGCCACCTCCAGTGCAAATTTTGAAAGGCGTGCCTCGATGTATCTGGCCGCAGCGGCCTGGTCTCCAGTTCGCACATCTCCCCAGTTTCCCTGGGTTTCAATCAAAAGGTCTTTCTGGCCGAGGTTCACGAGTGCATCGCCAATACTGGCATCACCATGCGGATGAAACTGCATGCTCTGGCCAATAATGTTGGCCACTTTGTTAAACCTTCCATCATCCATTTCTTTCATGGAATGGAGAATTCGCCGTTGTACGGGCTTCAGTCCGTCTTCCAGCGCAGGTACCGCGCGTTCAAGTATTACATACGAAGCATAGTCTAAAAACCAAGTCCGATACTGGCCGCTGATACCGAGATCGATCGTTATGTCATTCTTTTCGGGCATATTAGTCGCTGCGATTATTGGTAGGGTTATTTATTTTTATTTCGACTTAATTTCAAAATCTTTCATATTTTTTATTTCTCCATGTACTTCATAATCACCGTTTTGTATAATTTGCTTCAACCTCCACAAGAGGAACATGTCTCCGGTAGTTTGAGTTGATTTATGAAGGAAACCGGTAATTATTTTAGAAGCCTTCTGCCATTCTCCCGTTATAAATTTCTTTAATTCTGCATCATAATAATCAACATCCTCCTGAACAAGTTTCTTTCCACCCTCCAGTAAACGTACATATTTATCCTGCGAGTATAATTTATTCCATTCATCGGGATCTACTTCAAATTCGCTTGGCGTGATGGGGCGAGCGAGTTTCTTTGCTTTTAAAAATTCCTTAGCTGGTATTATGCCCAGCCGGTCAGGATAAAAAATACCGCCCTTCGCATTAAAAAAGGGCAGGTTATTGAGATATAAAATATAAATCCTTCCCTGATATTCTTTCAACTGGCTCATCAGCCAGTAATAACCGCTCACATCATGTTTATTCTGTGCTGCCCATATCCACACGGTTTCTTCAGGAATTTCATTTAATCTTACTAACAGCACCCTCACGGTTTTTACATCGTCCACAGAACTATCGTCTGCTTTTCCGTCCATATCACCACCAGCGAGCACCTCGCGCCAAAACGATTTTCTTGCTTCGATTCCTTCCTCCGTAAAAATGGCATTGATGGGCCCTACCGCAAAATCGTCCCGGATCTGGAGGATATCACCCGCCAGGCTTTCATCGAGGGCTATGGCTTCCTGTAAAACTGCTCCATCTGGTTCCTGGAATACAATATGAATCATGTACTATAAATTAATTCTTTTGCCAACGATTACTACGTCTCTTTCTATATTATCGAGCTCCGCTATTCCAGGGTAATAACCCCACTGTTCAAACCCTGCTCTTTTAAATAATTCAATACTTGGCAGGTTGTGCGCAAAAATAAAACCAAGCAAGGTTTTTATTTCCAAAGCTTTGCAACTTTCCATTGCATAATTAATCACTTCTCTTCCCAATCCCCTGCCACGAAACTTTTCATCTAAATAAATGCTTAGTTCGGCTGTTGCATTATATGCAGAGCGACCATAAAAGGACTGGTAGCTTACCCAACCCACATTTTCCTTTTCAAGGAATACCATCCAGAGGGGACGATGGGTTGAATTGTGTGCATTAAACCAGGGGATACGGCTATCCACACTAACGGGATTTGTTTCGGCCGTTACCATCCGCCCCGGAATAATAGAATTGTAAATTTCTACTATTCTCGAAAGATCATCCATTACCGCACTTCTGTATTGCAGGCTCATATTATGCTGGTGAAGGTATATTGATCTTGTCATCGGCAAGATCCAGTTCCACTTTAAGATTATCGATGATGAACTCCTGTCGCTGCGGTGTGTTTTTTCCCATGTAATATTCAAGCGTTTGTTGAATATGGGTATCGGGCATGATCATAACCGGTTGCAGCCTGATGTCAGCAGCAATGAACCGCGCAAATTCATCTGGAGAAATTTCTCCAAGTCCTTTAAAACGTGTGATCTCCGGTTTTGACCCCAATTTTTTTATGGCCGCCTGTTTTGCAGATTCATCGTAGCAATAAATAGTTTCCTGTTTATTTCTCACGCGGAACAAAGGCGTTTCCAAAACATATACGTGGCCGTTCTTTACCAGGTCCGGGAAAAATTGGAGGAAAAAAGTCATTAACAATAACCTGATGTGCATTCCATCTACATCGGCATCGGTTGCGATAACGATATTGTTATAGCGGAGGCCATCATACGATTCTTCTATATTCAACGCGTGTTGTAATAAATTGAACTCCTCATTTTCATACACCACTTTTTTGGTAAGGCCGTAGCAATTGAGCGGTTTTCCACGCAAACTGAATACAGCCTGGGTTTCAACGTTTCTTGCCTTGGTAATGGATCCACTGGCAGAGTCGCCCTCTGTAATAAAGATGGTGCTCTCTTTTTGTTTCTCCAATATTTTTTCCTTGTCTTTTCCGCTGGGTTCATCGTTTAAATGAAAGCGGCAGTCGCGCAATTTTTTATTATGAAGATTTGCTTTCTTGGCACGTTCATTGGCAAGTTTGCGGATACCTGAAAGTTCTTTTCTTTCTCTTTCATTTTGCTCGATGCGTTTTTTTAATGCATCTGCCACACTGGGGTTGCGGTGTAAATAATTATCGAGTTCTCTGGAAATAAAATCCCCAATAAAATTGCGCATGCTTGGTCCACCTTCAAAAATAACTTGTGAACCGAGTTTTGTTTTTGTTTGTGATTCA
>JBDTMM010000328.1:0-3244 GCA_039934275.1 Flavitalea sp.
TCAGGTCGCCGGTAGCCGGGGCAGAGATAACCACGCGTTTCGCACCTGCAGTAAGGTGGCCCGCGGCTTTGTCTTTATCTGTGAAGAAACCTGTGCATTCGAGTACAACGTCAACATCCTGTGACTTCCATGGAATTTCAGCAGGATTTTTCTGTGCGTATATTTTTACTTCTTCGCCGTTTACGACGATAGAATTTTCTGTTGCTTTGACATCCTGGTCGAAACGGCCGTGGGCAGTATCGTATTTAAGGAGGTGAGCCAGCACTTTAGGGCTGGTAAGGTCATTAATTGCCACAACATCGATCCCTTCCATTTGATATATCTGACGGTAAACGAGTCTTCCTATTCTTCCGAAGCCATTGATAGCAACTTTAACTGTGCTCATAGTCTGAAATTTGAGTTTGATTAATTTGAGATGCAAAATTACGCTATTGACAGTTTTTAATTATGTATTTTTTGAATATCAGGGCGCGGTGCGACAAATTAATATTGCCAGTGGGGAGCCTTAATAAATTTTTGGAACAAAAAGGGTCACCTGTTATCTTTGCGATCCCAAAACAAGGAATGCCGCGTTGGTCAATCGGTTAAGACGCATCCCTTTCACGGATGAATGAGGGGTTCGATTCCCCTACGCGGTACAAAAATCGAAAATATTTAAAGGGCTGCTCCACAAAGAGCAGCCCTTTTTCATTGAGGGAATGGTTTTGTAATAAATCGGTATGCGGCACCTCAATTGTGTAGGCCGACGGTTTATTTGCATGGCGATTAAGCATTTTAGGGCAGTTCCCGTATAAAGGATAATACTTCATATCCTACAATCCTTTCAAAGAGCTCATTTATATCCATCACGAATTTTATTCAGATCATATAACGGAAACAAATATCCGAAATATTGCTACGGAATCAAAGCGAATCACTTATAATCTGGGAATTATTTATGTGCCAATCGGGATAATTTTAAACCGGAGCCATTTCCTTTTCAGCAAGATTAAAATGATTGATTGTAAAAGTTTTTTTCCGGTAAGCTCTATTATTATGTCCCTGGCTGCATCAGTCGGTCAACTCTTTTACCAAAATCATCAGCCCTCACCCGTCGCATCCGCCCACCCAGATTGTCGTATGTGGCCACTGAGTAATTCCAATTTTGCGTTCATCTTTGTAAAAAAACTATGCCTAGTAACAGCGTCACACTTCACAGAGTACTGAAAGCATCACCGGAAAAAGTTTATCGCGCATTCACAGAAGCCGTGGCAATGGCTTCATGGATTCCACCATATGGTTTCTTGTGTACAGTGCATGAAATGAACCCTCAGGTAGGTGGTACTTACCGAATGACCTTTCAAAATTTTACAACCGGTCAATCCGATTCCTTCGGCGGAAAATACCTGGAGATCAGGCCCAACGAATTTCTGAAATACTCCGACAAATTTGATGACCCGAACCTGCCGGGAGAAATGATCACAACGGTCTGGCTGCAGAAAACTTCGGTAGGCACAGATCTGAAAGTAGTGCAGGAAGGAATTCCGGAGGCTATACCCACTGAGATGTGTTACCTGGGCTGGCAGGATTCACTTGACAAACTGATGAGACTGGTGGAGCCGGTGATTCCAGGCGCGTAGCGGTGTGGAGAGGTGAGAAAGAATTTTACGGAGCTATTAGGGTGCAGTTCATTGCCCGCTGTTGCCGAAATTTTGCCCTGTTTTGCTGAATTGCAGGGGGCACTTAATCCTTTTAAAATAATAACATTAATTAATAGACGTGGTTTCGATTAAGTGATTGTTTATTCTTTCATAACAGGCAACTCCACATAACTTGCATATTTTTTATTGCAATAAATGGTCTCTGTTGCTTTAATAAAATCGCTTTCTTTAGCTTCAAAAATAGAAGGAATATATTTCTGAGGATTACGATCAATGAGAGGAAACCAGGTACTTTGGATTTGTATCATCAAATGGTGACCTTTTCGAAATTTATGGTTAATATCATGCAGATCAATCACAAATTCCTCTGGCTTTCCTGGTATCATGGCAATAGGCTTTGAAAATCCTTTACGATAGCGTCCTCTTATAACTTCCATAGCAACAGGTAATTGGTAACCACTCATTTTGCTATTTGCAGTATCAAAATCAGGATACACATCAATTAGCTTTACCACAAAATCGGCATCGCTGCCTGTAGTGGAAGCAAATAGATGGGCTACTACTTTTCCGGTAACTGTAACGTCTTGGGCAAGACTGTCCATAACAAAACTGAACACATCAGGGCGAGTAGTTACAAAACGCTGATCTTCTACATGCCATGAGCCCCATCTGCTACCGTCGCTATAGGTAGCTTCGATAGGCAAACTTCTGTATGGCACCGGACTGGCAGGGTCACTTACATAGCTTACAGAACCTGTGGCAGAAGATGGCCTTGTAAAGCTGGCTTTATTATCTGTTGTAGAATATAACCTTTTCAATACTGCGTTTTCCGGTGGCCATGATTTGTAAGCCTTCCACACATTGCTGCCAGTTTGAAAGCAATTAGCTTCATTAAACTTACCATCACCAATACCTTTGAGCCAGTAATCAAACCATTGTTTTTGTAATAATTGAAACCATTCCGCAGTATTACTGCCAAAGCTTATTTGTCCCAAACTGTCACCCATCAGTTCATCCCATCCCCCATGGTTCCAAGGGCCTAATACAATAAAGTTCCGGTTAAAACTATCCTTCTTTTCAAGTTGCTCATACATAAGCTGGGGCCCATTCATATCTTCCTGATCGAAGTATCCGCCCACTTCCATAATTGGTATCTCCGGCGTATGTATATAGGTAAGTGTAGAAAGTTTTTTCCAGTACTCGTCATAATTAGGATGTTTAACAAAGTCATTCCAAGCAACAAAACGACTTTTAAAATACCTATCGTTAACGTTTTTTAAAGAACCTAATCGCAAGTACCAATTATAAAGATCATACTGTGGAAAAAGAAAACTGCTCGATGATTGATCATTTTCTATAAGAGAACTGTATTCAAAACCATAACTTAATCTGAATGCTCCATTATGATGAAAATCGTCTCCCAAAAACAAATCTGCAGGAGCTGCTTGCGGAGAAGATGCCTTTAATGCAGGGTGCGGATCAACGGATGCGTTAAGCGCAAGATAACCCGGATACGAAACCCCTAATGTGCCGACGTTGCCATTGTTGTTCCTGATATTTTTTAAAAGCCAGTCAATTGTATCATAAGCATCGGTGCTTTCATC
>JBDTMM010000329.1:0-3243 GCA_039934275.1 Flavitalea sp.
ATGATGCAAAAGAAAATGCACAATTAAATAATATTGGTCACGCCAGTTTTTTTCATGGTGATGTAATTGATGTGTGCACCCAGGAATTTTTTGAAGCACAGGGCAGGCCCGATGTTATTATTACTGACCCGCCCAGGGCAGGAATGCATGAAAAATTAGTTAAAAAAATCCTCGAAATAGCAGCGCCATTAGTGGTATACGTAAGCTGTAACCCCGCTACTCAGGCCCGCGACCTTAATATGCTCGGCGAAAAGTATGACGTTACCCGGGTTCAGCCGGTTGACATGTTTCCCCATACACATCACATTGAAAATGTGGTACAATTAAGACTTAACTTAGCGAGATAAATTCCATTGGATGACAGACGTTAGGATGAGTAATTTTCAGTCGATTCCCCCTGTAATAAAGAATCTCGTTATATTAAATGCGCTGGTATTTTTTGCTCAGAAAATATTCGAAAACAGCTCCACTATAAATCTTGAGAACCTATTTGCTTTGCATGATGTGCGGTCCGAATATTTTCGGCCCTTCCAGATCATTACCCATCTTTTCATGCACGGTAGTCTTACTCATATTTTATTCAATATGCTGGCGCTTTGGATGTTTGGGAGCCTTCTCGAAAATTTGTGGGGCTCGAAAAGGTTCTTGATCTTTTATATTTCCTGCGGCCTTGGTGCAGCATTTTTACACCTTGGCGTGTTGTACTGGGAACTTACACCTGCATTCCAGGAACTGAGGTCGATGGTTCCGTCAAATACAGAAGACTATGCACGGGTTTTCTTTAGGGCCAACCAGGCCACCATTGGGGCTTCTGGCGCCGTTTTCGGGTGCCTTGCCGCCTTCGGCTATCTTTTCCCCAATAGCATGATATACGTCTATTTCTTCCTTCCTGTTAAGGCAAAATGGTTCGTAATATTCTATGCCGCAATGGAACTTTGGCTAGGCGTTAATAATTCTGCCGGCGACAATGTTGCCCACTGGGCGCACCTCGGAGGAGCTATAGTGGGCTTTATTTTGGTGTTTTATTGGAATCGCAACAATAGGCGGAACTTTTATTGACCTTTTTCCGTTTGTATGAAGGGGTAAGGCGGTATCAAAATCGTTTTGTAAATTCATAAAAAAAATTGTGCTGCAAGAAGATCGTTACAAGAAAAGAATGATGCTGGGGCAGGATGGTAACTCTCTCGTAATGATGGTGGCCGTTCTCGCACTGGCCTTCTGCATTTTTAAATTCATCGCCATTACTTTTTACCTCGCGGGATGGAGCTCCGACTCCTACTACAAAACCATTTTCAACTGGTTCATTCTCCCCGCTGAAGTGCACAAACTTGCCGACCGACCCTGGACTGTTCTAACGTACATGTTCATGCACGACGGAGTGTTTCACCTGCTCGGAAATGTATTATGGTTATGGGCATTTGGATATATTCTCCAGGACCTTGCGGGTAATAACAAAATCATTCCGTTGTTCCTTTATGGCGGATTCGCTGGCGCGTTCTTATTCGTACTCAGCAGCAACCTGTTTCCTGCGCTTGCCATACATGTCGACGGAACCACCCTAGAAGGCGCTTCTGCAGGCGTTATGGCCATTGCTATTGCCACAACGGCACTGGCACCCGACTACCGCATCTTTCCAATGCTAAACGGCGGCATTCCCCTCTGGGTGCTTACCGTCATATTTGTTATCATCGATTTTGCAAGTATCACCGGCCAGAATGGTGGCGGGCACATTGCCCATATCGGTGGTGCAGCATTCGGTTTCATATTCGTGCTTCAGTTAAGAAAGGGCCGCGACTGGAGTCTTTGGATGAATCAACTTTTCGACTGGATCACTAACCTTTTTAACCCTGATAAAAAAGACTGGAAAAAAACAGCAAAAAAAGAACTGTACTATAAAAGTAAAGGCACCACACCCTTTAAAAAAGTAGCGAACGTAACCCAGAAAAGGATCGATGACATCCTTGATAAAATAAACCAGCAGGGTTATAAATTTCTTACAGACGAAGAAAAAGAAATATTGAGGCGGGCTTCAGAAGAAGAACAGTTGTAAATTTAGACATGGCCCTTGTTTTCCGTAAAATCACAAAGCGGGTATTCATCATCAGCAATATTGTTTCGGCCTGTTTTTTCCTGCTTGCCTGTTGTAATGTTTTTCTTCATCCACAGCAATGGTGGTTCATTGCATTGCTTGGTCTTGCATTTCCCTTTCTATTAGCCATCATTGTTGCATTCCTTATATTCTGGCTGGCGTTCCGGTCAAAGTGGGTGCTGCTTCCCTTCGGCTGTCTGCTAATCGGTTATTCAAATATCCGTTCACTGGTTGGGCTAAACATAGGGCGCAAGTACACTTTTCAAAAGCCAAAAAATGCCATCCGCATCCTTACGTGGAACGTAACCTGGTTCGATGAACAAACCAGAACGGAAAAAACGCGTATTACTTACAGAAACGACATGATGGCCTTTATGCGAAAGGAAAACCCCGACATCATTTGTTTCCAGGAATACCTTGAACCGAATACTAAGAGAAAGGCCTACAATAATAAAGATGACCTCACAAAAATGGGCTACCCATTTCACATTATTGCATATGACTATATCGGCTATAAGGGCACTTTTTTATCAGGGGTAGCCATTTATTCAAAGTTCCCGATAATTGATTCTTTGCACATCCGGTACAACGGACCCGCGAGTTTTAAGGCTGCCGAGAGCCTTTTAGGTGCAGACATTAATGTAAATGGAGATACCATCCGCATGTTCACCACCCACCTTCAATCCGTACTATTCAACAACACAGATTACCGGAACATCGAGATCATAAAAACGGCCGCTGACAGTATGTACGAAGCCTCAAAATCGGTTGTAAAAAAACTGGTGCAGGGGTATAGGTACCGCGGCCAGCAGGTAGATGTGGTTAGAAAGTACCTCGACGAAAGCCCGCATCCCGCTATTATTTGCGGCGATTTTAACGACGTTCCCAACTCCTACACCTATTTCAGGATCAGGGGAAACAGGAAAGATGCCTTTATAGAGGCCGGAAAAGGTATAGGAAGAACCCTGTTCAATCTGTCCCCAACATTACGGATCGACTACATCATAACCGACAAACGGTTTGAAACACTGCAATACTTTCGTTATTTTTTGCCATATTCCCAACATTATCCGGTTATAGCCGATATCACACTGCGCGATACTGCCAATTGATCCATATTTTTGCAGCCCTTACAAGAAATATCGCATGTCTGC
>JBDTMM010000330.1:0-3238 GCA_039934275.1 Flavitalea sp.
GACGCTTTCTTTTTTTACCACAAGGCATAATTCACCAATGATTTAGTTAAACAATTTTATAATTCCTTTTCTTTTTCTAACCAAGTTATTTTTTAAGCAACTCGATGCGTGCATCAATTTCCTTTACTACATCGGGGTTGTTAATAAGCAGTTTTACCGCTTCATACCACTTTGCGGCGTTAGGCTTGTCACTCTTTTTTTCATATGCTTCGGCCAACATAAGCTTAGCTTCCACATTATTTGGCTCTTTTGAAGCAACTAATGTCAATCTTTCTATTGCTTTGTCCAGCTGCCCCGAGATCATTCCCCCCATTCCAAGCATGAACTGTGCATACATATTATTAGGATCCCTCTGGGAAACTTCCCTTATCATCAATATTCCCTGCATCGGGGTTTCGGATATATTACCAAAAAGGTAACAACTTCCTAATCCTATTTTCAGCGAATCGTTTGCCGGATCCAGTACTAAAGCCTTTTCAAATAACTGTCTTGATTCATCAGCCATCCATCTTTTTAAACCCGGATCCTGCTGGCTGCGCACACTCTCTAAAAAGAAACGGGCAGCGAAGGTGAGACTTTTTTCAGAATTTTCCAACTTAGCAGCTTCGCCTGTGTAATAAGCGAAGGGTAACAGCAAATGTGCGCTGTCTTTATAATATGCAGCAAGTTGTTTGTAAACAGATGCCTGCTGGTCCTTTACATTTCCTCTTACTACTGCACTTTCGAGTTTGGTAACGTGCGACTGTTGTTCCGGAGTGAGCTGTGCCTTAGAGGCCTGCAGCACTTTTTCAACATTAAATACTACTTCCTTATTTGGCTGGCCGGGTGTAGTGGTAGCAGTAGATTTTCTTGCGGGAACTGTACGTCCGAAAAAAAATACAATACAAAAAAGAGCCGTAGCTCCGGTGATGAGAATAAGTGGTTGTTTTTTCAATCCCTCAGATTAAGACCGCAATTTACGCCTCATCTTCGGCCTTTGGCTGATCTTCTTTTACAGATTGTAATTTTTTTACTTCTGCAACAAATTCCTTTGCTGGTTTAAAGGCGGGAATGTAATGTTCAGGTATGTGTACAGCCACATTCTTTTTGATGTTTCTTCCAATTTTGGCGGCCCTTTTTTTGGTAATGAAACTTCCAAAGCCTCGTATGTAAATATTCTCGCCTTGGGCAAGAGTATCCTTTACTTCCTTGAACATGGTTTCCAGCGTAACCAGAACATCAACCTTTGGGATACCTGTTTTTTCAGATATTTGGTTAACGAGGTCTGCTTTTCTCATAATATGAATTTTAATCAGTGGTTTATCTCATTCGTTGGCAATCTCCACACAATCAATCCATTAATGAAATTAAAAGTTAATTTTCATAAAAGCAAGAAAAGTCTAAATTATTGATAATGAATTTGATTAATTTTTGCAAATGAGTGCCAATTTCACCCGAAAACTGCTCAAATGGAACCAGGATTCGAACCACAGGCCAATGCCGTGGAAGGGGGAAAAGGACCCTTATCGCATCTGGTTAAGCGAAATTATCCTCCAGCAAACCCGCGTTAAACAGGGCTGGATATATTACGAAAACTTCATTTCCGCCTTCCCTACAGTGCACGACCTCGCAAACGCAAATGAAGCCACCGTTTTTAAATTATGGGAAGGACTTGGATATTACTCGCGGTGTAAAAATCTTATTCACTCCGCAAAAATTATTTCTTCCGAACTCAAAGGCATATTCCCTCGTAATTATGAAGAAATATTAAAGCTAAAAGGGGTGGGTCCTTATACGGCTTCAGCCATCGCATCATTTGCGTATGATGAATGCAAAGCAGTTGTTGATGGAAATGTTCAGCGCGTACTGGCGAGATATTTTGGCATTTCTACTCCAATTGATTCAACAGAAGGAAAGTTTTTATTTCGGTCGCTGGCGCAAAGCCTCATTAATAAATCAGCGCCGGGAATATATAACCAGGCCATCATGGATTTTGGTGCAACGATATGCAAACCGAAAAATCCCTTGTGTGAAAAATGTATAGAAGCAGATGATTGCGAAGCGTTCCAGCATGGTTTTGTAAATACACTTCCGGTTAAAGAAAAGAAATTAAAGAAGCGTACGCGATGGTTATATTATTTCATTGTTGAAACAGTAAAGGGAATTTATATACGCAAGCGAGAAAAAAAAGACATCTGGCAAAACCTTCATGAATTTATTTTAGTGGAAAGTGAAAATGCGGGCGATAATGCCGCGCAGGAGTATTTGGTGGTATTGTTTAACAATTGTAAATACGAATTGATAGAAACGAGTAAAATCTATACCCAGCAACTTACACATCAGCAGATCAAGGGCCAGTTTTTTTTAATCAGGATAAAAGAAGAATTAAATATGCCGGGAGCGTATACGCTTGTAAGTAAGGATGCGATGGCGGGCCTTGCTTTTCCAAAATTCATAAATAATTTTCTCAGAGATTCAAATTATTATGGTCATCCAACAGAAGTAAAACAGCTGAATATGTTGTGAAAAACACTTTGTTTTCGGGTTGTTAACCGCTTTAAATAAATGCAACCATTTGTTTGAAAAAATTTAACTTTAAAGAGGCGTAAATCGGAAGATGAATTATTAACATTCAAATTTATCTATATGAGGGGTGTAAACAGGGTTATGCTGATTGGAAATCTTGGTAGGGATCCGGACATACAACATCTTGAAGGCAATATTGCAGTGGCTAAATTTCCTCTCGCCACCACAGAAACGTTTAAAGACAGGGCAGGAAAACTCATCTCACAAACAGAATGGCACACCGTAGTTTTATGGAGAGGTCTCGCTGAACTGGCACAGAAATACTTACACAAAGGCAGTCTTGTTTATATAGAAGGTCGCTTGCGTACCAGGAGCTGGGAAGACAAAGAGGGTAATAAGAAATTCGCCACGGAGGTCGTGGGTGATAACCTGATCATGCTCGATAAAAGGACCGATGGAACGCATCCTCACCCGGCAGGGGGTGCTCACCACGAAGGAATGGAAGGATTCAACCCCGATGTACCCCCCATTGGAGATCCTTCACAGGATCTTCCTTTTTGATCTCTCACATTCCGCTCAATCTTATATTTTTGCAATGAATTAAAGGGCAGGTAAGAACCTGCCTTTCTGCTAACAGAAACAATTTGCTTTGGAGAACCAGATATACTTGAATTTTTTTTGTGATATCCCACATTACCTTTTTTTGGTAGTGAACACCCAGGCCACGGTTCTG
>JBDTMM010000331.1:0-3225 GCA_039934275.1 Flavitalea sp.
TTCAAAACTGTCTGTTTTTCCGCCGCCAGCCCCCCCGCCACCTAGCCTCGAAATTCTTCTTCCAATGCCTTTCTGTCCATAGGAAAGCGAAGCCACGGCACAGCATAAAGTGGTCAGTAATAAAAATATTTTGCAGGCGTTCCTCATTCGTTCGTCACAGTTTTGCTACCAGTTGTTTAAAAAGTTCGGTAAGTTTTGGCTCAGCATTTTTTGCGGCAGCCAGCACTTCTTCATGCGTGATAGCCGTATCATCATCGCGGATACCCATGTCCGTAATAACGCTGATGGCGAAAACAGGGAGGTTCATGTGGGAGGCTACAATTGCTTCCTGCACAGTGCTCATCCCAACCGCATCGGCACCAAGAATTTTAATCATTCTGTACTCGGCGTGTGTTTCAAACGATGGGCCGGTAACGCCGAAATATATACCTTCCTGCAAATTGATATTCATATTCCGCGCAACTACTTTTGCCTTTTGGATCAACATTTTATTATAGGGATGGCTCATGTCGGGAAAACGGGTTCCTAACCCTTCTTCATTTTTTCCGAGCAAAGGATTGATGATGGCCATGCTAATGTGATCGGTGATGATCATCAAATCGCCCACTTTAAAAGACTTGTTAACACCACCAGCAGCATTTGACAAAAACAGGGTTTTAATGCCCAGCATTTTCATCACCCGTACTGGGTACACTACTTCTTCCGCAGAATAACCTTCATAATAATGAAACCGACCCGCCATCGCGATCACTTTCTTTCCGTTCAGTTCCCCGAAAACCATTTTGCCTTCATGGCCCTCCACCGTGGACACAGGAAAATGCGGGATAGATTCATATCCAATAGTGGCATCGATTTTTATTTCGTTCAAAAAATTTCCGAGGCCACTACCAAGTACAATACCTGCTTCAGGAGTTTGCGGATAGATATTTTGTATGAAAGCCACCGTATCCTTCAGCTTGTTTATAACAGAAGACATATTCTGCAAATATAGGAACCTGCTTTCTATGAGAAACAGGCATTAACGAACATTTGGTACCTTCGGCCAATGGCCAACCAGGAAACAAATACTTTGCAGGTTTCTTCGGAAGTTGGAAGGTTACGACGTTTACTTGTACACAGCCCCGATAGCGGATTAGGGAAAGTGGTTCCATCGAAAGCGCAGGACTGGTTGTTTGAAGACATCGTTCACCTCGATACGATCCGCAAAAAGGAATACGATTTCTATACAAAGATCCTATTGTATTTTCTCGATCCCTCCAGGATAAAGGGCCGTTTGGCACAGATCGATTCGGAAGCAGGTAACCGTAATTTTTATAAACCTGGCCACCCCGATTTTTTCAAATCGGAAAGCGTGGTGGAGCTGCAATGGCTGTTGGCCGATATACTGGAAGACAGGGACATTAAAATAAAACTCGTTTCCTCTATATGCGCCATCGAAAGTGTTTCTTATGAAACGCAGCAGCAATTACTAACCTGCACGCCGCAATCGCTCTCGCGCGTGTTTATCACAGGTTCGCTGGACGATGACAATATGTTGTTCCCTCCAATTCCCAATTTTATTTTTACCCGCGACATCGGCATTGTGATCAATAAATATGTACTACTGAACAAACCCGCGCGTAAGGCCCGCATACGGGAAGCGCTGCTTGCGAAATATATATTTTTCAACCACCCCTTATTTAAAGAATACAGTAATAATATCATAGAATTGCCCGACACTTTTCATCATTTTCTTTTACCGCGAGACGGTGATGATAAAAAAGTGACCCTGGAAGGCGGCGATGTAATGGTAGTGAGTAAAGATCATTTGCTCATTGGCGTAAGTGAACGCACCACCATGGAGGCCGCGCACCAGGCCATCAATATATTATTCGAGAAGGGAGTAGTGAAGAAGATCAGCATTATCAAGATTCCGAAAAAAAGGGATTATATGCACATTGATACTGTATTTACCCAGATAAAAAAAAATGTGTGGGTGATGCTGGGAGTATTTTCAAAAAAATCGATGAAGCACGAAAATTCTGATGCAGTGGCCAGAATTCTTGAGGGGAATACTAAAAAAGAAGAAAAATTAAAGATCATCCAGTTCCGCAAAAAAGACGTGCAGAATCCAAAATATTTCGACAACCTCGAGGACTTGCTTACCGATATCAGCGAAAACGACCTTGGATGCAAAGAGAAAGTAAAATTTATTTACTCCGGGAATAATGAATTTCCCTTCGATGCGCGCGAACAATGGACCGATTCCTGTAACCTGCTGGCACTAAAAGAGGGCGTTATACTGGGATATGACAGG
Organism: Flavitalea sp.; assembly: GCA_039934275.1. Taxonomy (GTDB): domain Bacteria; phylum Bacteroidota; class Bacteroidia; order Chitinophagales; family Chitinophagaceae; genus Flavitalea. The sequence goes on from JBDTMM010000331.1 coordinate 2,297, forward strand.
AACGATAAAACAGTAGAGGCATTTGAAGAGAATGGATTTATAAGCATTAATGCCGAGGACCTTATTCAGCAATTCGAAGAAGGCACACTTTCTCCGGATGACCTTGAAAATACGTTGATATTGATGCCATCTGCCGAACTTTCACGCGCACGGGGAGGATTTCATTGTATGAGTATGCCCCTGCTCCGCGACGATATTGATTAAATAAACGTGGTATGCACACTACTTCGCACTTATTAATGATCAGGCCCGTTCAGTTTTCCTATAATAAGGAAACAGCAGTTAACAACGCGTTCCAGGTTGCCGGCAAGGATACTGATGTTCAGTTGAAGGCGCTGGAAGAATTTGATGCGTTTGTAAAAGTGCTAATAGAAAACGGTGTTGATGTGATGGTGATCAACGATACGGTTGACCCATACACGCCAGATTCCGTTTTTCCGAATAACTGGGTTTCTTTTCACAACGACGGAACGATTGTTTTGTACCCGATGTACGCGTTCAACCGGAGGCAGGAGCGCAAACCTAAAGTACTCGAACAAATTAAAAAGCGATTCAGCATCCGTCATGTGATTGACCTAAGCAATCATGAACATCAGCATAAATTTCTCGAAGGAACCGGCAGCATGGTGCTCGACCGGGATAAAAACATTGCATACGCGTGTTTGTCGCCAAGAACAGATAAGGATTTGTTAGATCAGTTTTGTGAAGCCATGAATTATCACGCCGTGCCCTTTTCCGCTTTTGATATAAATGGTTGCGCGATCTACCATACTAATGTCATGATGTGCGTTGCGGATCGTTATGTGGTGATTTGTATTAATTGCATCGATGACAAAGAAGAACGAAAAATGGTTTCACAGACCATCATCAATTCCGGGAAAGAAATAATTGAAATATCGATGGATCAGTTGAATGAATTTGCGGGCAAT
>JBDTMM010000332.1:0-3220 GCA_039934275.1 Flavitalea sp.
GTATAATAGTGTTATTCCGATCCACGTACAAACAAAAGTGTTCATGCACATGGTGGCATATCCATATTTCTCGAATTCGGTACCGTTCCAGCTATTTTCATCGTGGTTCGATGTAAAAAATGCATGATTGCTTTGTGGCAATTTTTTTTGCAAATATGCTGCAAGCAGGTTACGGATCCCGGTAACCGGAATTTCTCCTCTCATTACATTTTCGCTCTGGTGCATAAAGCTCCAGGCATAACTGCAATCAAATACAGTCTGGTAATTCAGATCTTCCGTTTCTGCGAGCCAGAATAATTTTTTTACATTGTCGAGATGCTGGCGAGCATTTCGCCAGAAATCGAGCGGGATAAGATGCGCCATGTCGCAACGAAATCCATCGATGTTACATTTCCTTACCCAAAATTCCATCGCGCTGATCATGGTTTTGCGCATGGTTTGGTCATAATAATTCAAATCTATCACGTCTAGCCAGCCGTTGTTATCATAAAATTCTCCGTCGCTGTTTCTTTTGTAGAATTCGGGATTTGTTTTCGTCCATTCATGATCCCAGCCGGTGTGATTCGCCACCCAATCGATGATCACTTTAAACCCCAGGTCGTGGCATTGCTGTACCAGGCTTTTAAAGTCTTCTACAGATCCGAATTCAGAATTCGTTTGCACATAACTGGAACATGCATAATAACTGCCCAATTCACCCATTTTCTTCTCTACACTTATTGGCGTTACGGGCATAAACCATAGCACCTCCACACCCATATTACGCAGTCGCGGAAGCTCCTTGGAAAAAGCAGCAAACGTGCCTTCCACCGTATACTGGCGCAGGTTCACTTCATAAATATTGGTGTTCAACGACCACTCTGCAGGTTCGAAATTAAAATTCATGCTTATAAATCCTTTATTCACAAATGTAAACGCATGTTTGTTGGGTTCAGTCTATAAAATATTCATTTTGTAACTTTGGCTTATTATATGAAATCTTTTAATGTTCCCGCCACTTACCGGAGCCCGCTTATCACTGCTATAAAAAACAGGCGAAAGCAGGATGACAAGCTGAAAAAGGACCTCAGCCCTACCCTGCTCGACCTTGGGCCAATAAGGATATTCCTGGCAAGACATTTTGGATTTTGTTATGGCGTGGAGAATGCCATCGAAATTTCTTTCAGAACGATAGAAGAAAATGAAGGCAAACGAATTTTCCTGCTCAGTGAAATGATCCATAACCCGCAGGTAAATGCCGACCTCTTGGAAAAAGGTGTGCGGTTTTTGCAGGACACCTCGGGAAATGAACTGATCTCTTTTGAAGAATTAACTCCAGAAGACATTGTGTTGATACCCGCATTTGGCACCACACTGCAAATTGAAAAGGACCTGCGGGCAAAAGGGATCAAAATAGAAAATTATAATACTACCTGCCCATTCGTAGAAAAGGTTTGGAATAGGAGTGAACAAATAGCAGGCAAAGGATACAGCATCGTTATCCATGGCAAACCCAAACACGAAGAAACCCGCGCTACATTTTCACACGCTTCATCCAACGCTCCATCTGTAGTGATAAATGATCTTCGAGAAGCGCATACACTTGCTCGTTATATAACGGGGGCGCTGCCATCGGATACTTTTTATGAAACCTTCAAAGGAAGGTATTCAGATAATTTTGACGCGTCGCGTGATCTAAAGAGAATTGGCGTGGTAAATCAAACCACGCAGCTGGCCACCGAAACGCAGGAAATTGCCGATTACCTGAGGCAAATCATGAAAGACCATTATCGTTTACCGGAGGAGCAGGTAGGAGAAAGATTCGCCGACAACCGCGACACATTATGTTACGCAACGAATGATAACCAGACAGCGGTTGCTGCGCTGCTAAACGTTCCTGCGGATGTCGCGATAGTGGCAGGGGGATATAATTCGTCCAACACCACACACCTTGTTGAATTATGCGAAGAAAAATTACCCGTATATTTTATAAATGCTCCGGAAAAAATACTCTCGGAAAAAGGTATCCTGCATTATAACTTTCATACCAAACAGGAACTGCTAACATCGGACTTCCTGCCTTCAAAAAATCCCGTAACAATATTAATGACCAGCGGCGCTTCATGCCCCGACGCGGTGGTGGAAAGTATCATCCGCAGGCTCGCTGGATTTTATGGAGTAAATGATAAACTCGTTTTTTAAACAGAATATTAATTACACCATTTTAAATCCTTCAAGGAACTTGGTATTAAAGTTTCCGCTCTTGAATGCGTCGTTGCGCATCAGTTGCTGATGAAATGGAATAGTGGTTTTTACCCCTTCTATTACATATTCACTAAGGGCGCGGCTCATGGTGTCGATCGCTTCCTCCCGGGTACGAGCAACCGCAATTATTTTTGCGATCATCGAATCGTAGTATGGTGGGATAGTATAACCTGCATACGCGTGTGAATCGATCCTTATTCCATGGCCGCCGGGTTGGTGCAGCACTGTAATTCTTCCTGGTGATGGGCGAAAGTCGTTGTAAGGATCTTCTGCATTTATCCTGCATTCAATCGCGTGACCTTCGGGTGTATAGTCCTGCCCGCTGATGGCTTCACCGGCGGCAATTTTTATTTGTTCTTTTATCAGGTCGAAATTAGTAACCTCTTCTGTTACGCAATGTTCTACCTGGATGCGGGTATTCATTTCCATGAAGTAGAAGTTGCGATGTTTGTCTACCAGGAACTCTATCGTTCCCACGCTTTCATATCCTATGGCCTGCGCGGCTTTTTTTGCGGCGTCACCCATGCGCTGACGCAGTTCATCGGTCATAAAAGGGGAGGGGGATTCTTCTATCAGTTTCTGGTGCCTTCTCTGTATGGAGCAGTCTCTTTCGCTAAGGTGACAAACCTTACCGTAGCGGTCGCCTGCAATTTGAATTTCAATATGGCGAGGTTCTTCTACGAACTTTTCCATATAAATGCCATCGTTTTTGAATGAAGCAGCTGCTTCTATCTTAGCGGCTTCATAATTCTTCTCCATTTCACTTTCCTGCCAAACCACGCGCATCCCCTTTCCTCCACCACCTGCGGTAGCTTTAAGAATTACGGGATAGCCCAGGTCTTTAGCAAGGCCCTTCGCTTCCTCAACGCTCGTCAACAATCCTTCACCGCCGGGAACCACAGGTACTCCGGCTTTTATCATGGTTTCCTTGGCCGTGATCTTGTCTCCCATTGACCTGATCTGGTGCGGTGTGGGC
>JBDTMM010000333.1:0-3217 GCA_039934275.1 Flavitalea sp.
AATAGTGCACCTCAATAATCCTGTTTTGCACGACCGCCTTGAAACCACCGCTTCTTTTATTAATAAATCTGAATCAGCTATCCGGAATGTTTTGATCTTAAAAAAGATAACCAGCACTCAGCTGCTTACAAAACACGTCAAACTCTATCGAATCTATAAAAAAATAAAAGGGTTGAAATTGATATCCTTATTCCGATTTACTTATTCATTAATGAAAAAGAGAATTGAAATGAATGTATATGGCTGCGATCCTTCTTTATTTTATTTTGACCTGTATCGAATGAACTACTTAATAAATATTTCGCGGTAAAATTCAACCAGTATTCTTTCTTCGTTATTCCAGTTTAATTCTTTCCTGGCCAATAGTGCATTTTTTCGGAGCGATTCATACAGCAGTTCGTCGCTTAATAATTTATTCAATCCTGCTGCGATCTGTTCCATGCCAGGATCATCAATTAGTAATGCAAAGCCATACTGGTCATTGATTTGTTTATACAGCGGGTACCCTACACAGAGCTGTGGAAGCCCCGCCTGCATATAATCAAAGAAACGGTTGCCAAGCGAAAGAAAATTACTTTGCCCGTTATTTTCAAATAGGGTAACACCCGCAAATGCACCCAGCGTTTGATTTTTTAATTCCGTTGGAGAAATTTTGCCTTTGAAAATAACCCTGTCAGCAACCCCGTATTTTTGAACAAGTTCTTTTGTCTGTTGCATAAAATTTCCATCGCCGCAAATGATGAGTTTTGCATTAACGTGTTGCATGGCGGGAATGAGTGTTTCAAAACACCTTCCTTCATTTACTGCACCCTGATACAGGATATATATTTCCTGTTTTGTCAATGATTCGATGGGAGAGAGTACCGGCATGTTTCTTATCACGGCATATCGAACACGATACATTTTATAAAATTCTTCGGCAATAAGCGAATTGACGGTATATCCTTTTTTAAAGCATGGAACCATCAACTGTTCTATCCTTTTCCAGCATTTATGAATAAAGGGTCTTCCTGCAATTTCCTTCATCTCGCAGAAAAGCTCGTGCGCATCATATACCCTTGGCACTCGTTTTAATTTGCTTATCAAATAACAGGGCAGTATGGTGTCCAGGTCAATTGCACAAATGCCATCCATCTTTTTAAATAATAAAAAAAAGAAGAGTCGGATATTAAATTCCGCATAAAATAAAAACCCCGAATTAAAAAACCCATCGAGCCTTTTCTGAATAAATGGGGTGTGCAGCAGCGGTATGGACCCATATGTTTTTCTTCCTACCAACACCACCTCATAACCATTTTCGGCAAGCGAGTTACAGATCCTGATCATCCGCTGGTCGTAGCTGAGGTCGTTGGTAACGGTGAAGTATAACCGCGGATGTCGCATTACGGGTTTTTAGTTTCGATAAACGGGGAGCCATCATATATCTGCCTGATCATTTGTATGCACTTCAATCCATCATCACCCTCTGGAATCACGTGCGCCGGATCTTTCAGAGCCATCAACAATTGTTCGTAAACTATATGATGGTTGCTCATGCTTCCTTTATAAAAACCATATTTATTGGAATCTGCCGAAGGCGCCAATTGGGGCATATCCTCACCATCCACCTTGAAATGTTCGATGTTGTTCAGATATTGTCCGCCGATTTTTACCGTTCCTTTTTCCCCGAACAAGGTAACCGATCCCTCAAAATTTTCATGATACGCATTAATGCTATACTGCAAACATCCTATTGCCCCGCTTTTCATTACAAGGCTGGCTACTCCATTGTCTTCAAACTCAATAATTCCATTATGCAGCGCAATTGATCTGAAACCCTTTACGGTTTCGATTTCTCCCAGCCACCAATAAAGAAGATCGATGAAGTGACTGAATTGTGTAAAAAGGATTCCTCCATCCATTGCAATTGTGCCTCTCCAGGAATTTTTATAATAGGAGGCAGGCCTGTTCCAGAAACAATTCAGCTGAAAGGCGTGGATCTTTCCCAGTTTCTTTTGGTCGAGCAGTGACTTTACGGCTGTAACGGGGGGATTGTACCTGTTTTGCTTTACTACAAACAAACGCCTGCGGTTTTGAGTGGCGGCATCTATCATGCGGTTGGCATCTGCCACGGAAATGGCCATTGGCTTTTCACAGAGTACGTGACAACCGGCATTGAGGGCCATTATGGTGTGTTCCGCATGTAAACCGTTGGGTGTACAAACCACCACCACATCAGGTTTTTCGGTAATCAGCATTTTGTAGGCGTCTGAATATAATTTTGCTGCAGAGCCAGAACCTATGTCAGCAGCCCTTTGAGGGTCAATGTCGCACACGGCGGCGAGCAAACCCGTAGCCGCAATATGTTCTGCGTGCCGGACTCCGATATTGCCGCAACCTATTATTGCAAAGCGGTATAACATAGGGGCAATATTAAAGGGAAGAATCGAAAAAAAACAGCATTCCGCGAGTTAAGAAGCAAATTATTACATAACTTTGCCGACTTATTCAGAAAGAATAGAAGACTGGATGCTTAAAAAAAAATTTAGATGTCTTATTTAACTAAAGAAAAAGTTTCAACATTTTTTACAGAATTTGGAGGAAAGGCCACAAATACCGGCTCCATCGAGGGGCAGATCGCTTTATTAACCGCACGTATCAATGGTATTTCTGAGCACCTTCAGAAAAACAAACATGATTTTGCCACTCATCGCGGCCTCATGAAATTGGTTGGTCAGCGTAAACGCCTGCTGATGTATCTTAGCAGGCATAACCTCACCGGGTATCGTGCGCTTATCGAAAAACTCGGATTAAGAAAGTAATTTCTTTACCTACAGATATCATTAATTCCCAACTGCATTTCGGTTGGGAATATTTGTTTTGTTAATGCCTTCGCATAATATATTAAATAATAATTTTCTATGCTTTCTCAACCAATCAGTGTAACGTTCGATATAGGTGATGGTCAGATGGTTTCTATTGAAACCGGCAAACTCGCCAGGCAGGCCGATGGCGCCGTTACCGTTAGACAGGGTAATTGTATTCTCCTTGCAACGGTGGTTGCCAATAAGGAGCCGAGAGAAGGACAGGATTTTTTCCCCCTTTCTGTAGATTACCAGGAAAAGTTTTCTTCCGCCGGCCGTATTCCGGGTTCCTTCTTTAAAAGAGAAGCGCGCCTGAATGATTACGAGATCCTTACCAGCCGTTTGATAGACCGCGCCCTTCGTCCACTTTTCCC
>JBDTMM010000334.1:0-3214 GCA_039934275.1 Flavitalea sp.
CGATAGAATGGAACGGCCAATACAAACTGAGTAATTTTTATAAAATATTACTTGGGCAGAGAACTTCTTTCGGTAAAAAACACGCAACTGCAGCATTACTCGATACCGGACCCAACAGCAACATCATTGCGTTTGTTAAATATTCGGATGTTAAGCAAATGGTGGTGCTGATTAATTTATCTGGTGCTGTCCAGATCACCAGCATCAACAATGACCTGGTGTCAGGGGATTATAAAGACGTATTCGATGGAACAATAAAAGAAGCTCCATCGCTTATGAATTTTACGATGGAGCCCTGGAGTTATTTAGTTCTTGATAAAGTATAATAACTTTTACTTCATGCTATCAAGGTTGAGCACGAAAGTAAATACACCTTCATAACCAGGATAAATTCCTTCCACTTTTACATTTGCATCTGCCTTTTCAAGCAGTTTGCGGAAGTCATCCACAGAATTTACTTTTTCGTTATTAGCTTTTAGAATTACAAATCCTTCCTGCACCCTCACTTTGCTCATCAATCCCTTTTGTCCGATGGATTTTATTACCACACCACCCGAAACGTCAAGTTCTTTTGCCTGGTTCTTATCGAGTGTTTGCAAATCTGCGCCCAATTTATCAAGCACAGAGGTTTTTACTACCTCCATTGTTCCTGAACTGTTACGAAGGGTAACATTTGTACGATAATCTTTTCCAGAGCGCTTGTAACTGATATTAATTTTATCACCCGGGCGGTAAGTAGCGATTTGTCCAACCATTTCGGCACCACTTGTAACGGGTACTTCATTTATTCCTGTGATAAGATCGCCTTTTTTAATTCCGGCCAAAAATGCAGCCCCATCTTTTGGTACGTCAAGTACATATACGCCGCCATCATAATCACCGATGCCTTCCTGTTTCTTTTGTTCTTCGCTTAAGTTTTCACGAGGGTATTGTATGCCGAGGTATGCTCTCTGCACGGTTCCGAATTTCATCATATCTGCAATGATCTTCTTTACAATATTCACGGGAATGGTAAAAGAATATCCGGCATAAGAACCGGTAGGGGAAGCTATGGCTGAATTAATGCCTATCAATTTTCCGTCTGTGTTAACGAGTGGTCCGCCGCTATTACCGGGGTTTACCGCTGCATCTGTTTGCAGGAACGATTCTACGGGCGTTTTGCTCTGCCGGCTATTTATTTCGAGTGTTCTACCTTTCGCGCTCACGATACCTGCAGTAACGGTTGCTTCGAGGTTTAAAGGATATCCAACCGCTAGCACCCACTGTCCCACCTTCACCTCATCAGAATTTCCATATAACATAAATGGTAATCCCTTTGCCTCGATCTTAAGAACGGCGATGTCGCTGCTTGGATCGGCACCTACCAATTTTGCTTTAAAAGATCTCCTGTTGCTGAGGGTTACGGTAATGTCATCTGCCCCGTCGATCACGTGGTTATTGGTAACAATAAAACCATCTTCACTAATAACTGCACCCGAACCGGAAGCCATCTGTGGTAATGAACGCGCACGGTCACCAAAAAGATCGTCCATGTCCAGGTCGAATAAATCACCGAATGGACTTTTCTTAGGAAGATTGTTTGAGACGGTACGGTTGGTTGTGGTTTTGATGTGAACGGTTGCCGGGATGGCTGCAGACGCTGCCGGAGTAAAATCCGCCATTGCAGCTGCGTTGCTCAAACCATTAAATCCTGTGTAATTCGCGGGTACTTTTCCGGAATCAGAAGATTTTGATTGTTGATAAAGATAAGTGTTGTCGTTTTTTACAATCCTGTTGTAGCCCCATAGGGTTGCCAATGTTGTGGAAGCACTGATCACAATCATGGCAAGTGTGTTTCTGAATTTCATATGTAGAAATGTTGTGTTTATTGTTTGTTTACAATCTCAAAATACATGCCTGCGTAACAAATAAACGATCTCAATTGAATAACTGAGTTACCGCCAATTTAGTTTAACAATTAATTTACTAAACTCTTCGTAGATCATGTCAAAATTAGTTTTCGTTTTTTACAAATCCAGTAAGAATTGCAGTGTGTCTGCCTTATCTGCATAGTCGTTTAATTCTGGGTGCTGGGCCTGTCCGAATGAGGTAAACCCCCTGCCAACGATGCATTGGACGTCGTTATTCTTTAAAAGATTCGCCTTCACCGTTTCCACATCGTCATAAAACTCATAATGCAGCTGACTTATCGGGGAAAATAACGCTTTATTCTCCTGAAGCAGTATGCTGTTGTTCGTCATGTAATAAATTTTATTGATCATGAGGATCGCGAGCTGGTAGTCGTAGTTGTTACGATACTTGTGGTTGTCGCTGACTTTGTCGTACTTTTTAAACGCTTCGAGAAGCGGGAAAAAGTCGTAGCTGGGAGGCACAAAAATCTTGGTCACATTGCGGCAACCCAGACCAAAATAAAGATATACATCGTCCGAAAGTGCGGCAAGATCTGCAACAGATTCGTTGTCGGTCAGTATCGCAGCCGAGGTCCTGTTTTTACGGATGATGTGTGGATATCTGCCAAAATAATAGTCGAAGTACCGCGATGAATTGTTGCTGCCTGTGGCTATGTAGGCGTCGCAACCCTTGAGGCGGTCGGCAATGAAAATGTATTCGTGCACCTCGCTGTCCAATTCTTTTAGGAACCGGATCATCCCGTCTATCAGCACAAAATCCTTAGACGAAGGTTTTATCATTTGTTTGTGACCGGCTAAAAAGGCACTTAGAAGGTCGTGGAACCCTGCGAGCGGAATATTCCCCGCCATTACTATGCCTACATTTTTCTGGGTAGCCGGCGTTTCAGGAACGGCGTATTGTGCAATCCACTGATCCAGTTTGGCTGGCGCGAGGTACTCGCTGGAAATGTGGTTTAGCTGAAAATCGATGAACTGGGGAAGGAACCACGGATTTTCGAAGGAAGCTTTTTCTTTCACCCTCCTCCATTTCTCCTCGTCCGAGATGATGAAATCACCCAGCTTTTTCAATAAATCAACCCTTCGTTGTAAACGCATTCATCTTATATTTGTTCTGCAAAATTAAACGGAATCAACTCAAAAAAATCCGTCAGATATGGCTATCAAGATAACAGATGAATGTATAAACTGCGGGGCCTGCGAACCAGAATGCCCTAATAATGCGATATATGAAGGTGGAGTAGAGTGGGCAGTGGCCGATGGCACAACGGTTAAGGGCAGTTATGTGCTCATGGACGGTACCCTGG